>DATELP010000247.1:0-3611 GCA_035276425.1 Pyrinomonadaceae bacterium | reverse complement strand
AGCTTCAACTGCGGGCGAGCCGCCCGCGCTCCGAAATCTTAGGCTAATTACTGGCCGCGTTTTCTTCCCCCGGCGTCCGGGTTCGCGGTCTTCGCGAAATAACCCGAGCGGTAGTTAAGCTTCAGGTTTTGCTGGCGCAGCGCCGGGTTGACCAACTGTATCTCGATGCGGCGATATGAACCATCCCGCGCTTTATTGCTCGGTGCGTAGGCCACGAGATACTGCTCGCGCAGATCGCGCTGAATCTGCGTGAACGCATCATTCAAATCGCGTTCGTGCCGGGGAAAATAAGCACGGCCGCCGGTCGCTTCGGCGATTTTTCTGAGCGAGCCCTCATCGACGTTGAACGTATAACGGTCGCCGATTCCGATCGCGTAAATAAGTGCGTCGGCTTTTTGGGCACGTTCGATCGCGTCGTGAATCTTCATACGGCTGCTGGAATCGGCGCCGTCGGTGAGCAGGATGATCGCGCGGCGCGTGTGTTCGGCCGAAGTGCTAATCAACTCTTCCGCAGTGGCCCACACTGCATCCCAAATCGCGGTCGAGCCGGCGAGACTCTGATTCGTTCCCGAGATCGGCGGCGTTCCGTTCACGACCACACCACCGCCGATGTAGCCCGACGGCGGCACAAACTCAACCCGATCGATCGCGCGGCGCAACCGGTCTACGTTTCCGGTGAAGCCTTGTTCGAGCGTGGTTTCGCCGGTGAACGAAACAACCGCAGCTTCGTCTTTAGTACGCAAAATGTTTTCGAGAAATGCGCGCGCAGCGGCTTTCTCGTCCGGAAGCGTGCGTTCTTCAGAAGCGCTGGTGTCGATCAGAATCGCGAGCGAGAGCGGCAGATCGATATTCGTCTGAAACGTGAAGATCTCCTGCTGCTGTCCGTCTTCCAGCACGCGAATGTCTTCGGCTTTGAGGTCGCTGATGAACCGTTTGTTCTTGTCGGCGGCGGTGAAAAAGATGTTGGTTAGATTGGTATCGAACTTAACGACTTCGTCCGAGTCCGCAGGCAGTTCTTCCCGTTTCGGAGTCGGTGACGGAGATGGAACGACCGTTGGTCCAACACCTGAGACACTCGCCTCCGTCTTCGCAGACAGAGCCACACTTATACACAGTAATGCTGCAACAACGAGGAGAAGTACAAATGGACGAGTCAATTCTCGGTAACGCATCATTAAAGCTTCCCCGGCAAACTGCTACGGCATCACGCTATCGGCAATGGCTTTGTAGCCGCGTTTTGTTCTCACTTTTAGATCGTTGTGACCGTCGGACAGTTTCACGTCGATCTTTCTGAATGTGCCGTCGTAACTCTTGTTCGTCGGGTTGTAAGTAACCAGATACTGCGCGCGCAGTTCTTTCGAAATCCTCGTGAACGAACGCTCGAGCGAAAGCATATCGCCCGTGAAAAACGCGACACCGCCCGTTTCTTCCGCGAGCGTTTGCAGATCGCGATCTTTTTTATCGGCCACTTGTCCGGCTTCAACACCCGGCACGGTAGACAAGAAACCGGCCTTGGTTGAGATTGCGAAGATTGTTGTTTCGGTTCGCTGTGCGATATCGATCGCGTCGCGAATGTTCGCGCGGCTGTAGGTGTCTTCACCGTCGCTGACAATCAACAACACACGCCGTCCCGGCACGGAGCGCATCTTCTCATCGCAGAATTGCCAGATCGCATCGAACAGCGCCGTCTGTTTGCCCATCTTCTTCACGCCGTAAACGGCCTTGTCGAGCAAGTCGAGCCGGTCAGTGAAATCCTGGAGCAATGTGATCTGATCATCAAACGTGCCGAAGAGCACGCGATCCTTGCGCGGCTTCACGACAGTTTGAATAAAGTTCATCGCCGACTCCTGCTGGAATTTCAGTTTGCCGGCAGTTGAGGGCGACGTGTCCATCAACACTGCGATGTAGAGCGGCGTCGTCAGCGAGAGATCGTCTGAAAACGTTTCGATCGCTTGCGGAATCTTGTCTTCGAGAATGACGAAGTCGTCTTTGGTTAGACCGCCGACAAACTGTCCCTTCTTGTCGGTCACCGTGATTGGCAGGCGCACGCGGCGAACGAAAATCTTTTCGGTGCCTTGTTGATCTCCGCCCGGCGGTGGTGTTGGCGACGGCGAAGCCTTTGGCTTCTGCGCACAAACGGACAACGCGACGGCCACAATAATGCAAGCTGCCGCCAAAGATTTGAATAGAATGCGTGTTAAGGCTGCTGACATGCGAATCGGATTATAGTTCAGACGCTGTCCGGAGTCTGCCTGGACGACGCGATTTCGATGCGTTCAGGCCGGAAGTTGTTGCCCTTTTAGGGGAAACCCTTACAATGAATCTCACGATATTCGGCCCAAGTTAGTCGCTCAAGGAATTCCGCCTTCGATGCCCGACGGCTCAAATAGTTCGGATTCAGCCAGCCCAGATCAACTCCCTGAGTTCATCGCCCATTATCGCATCTTGCGCAGACTGGGCAAGGGAGGCATGGGCGAAGTGTTCCTCGCCGAAGACACGAAGCAACACGGCCGCAAGGTCGCGTTGAAAGTTTTGCCGGATGAACTGACGCGTTCCGAGAGTCGTTTGCGTCGTTTCAAACAGGAAGCACGCGCCGTGCTGGCATTGAATCATCCGAACATTCTCACCGTGTTCGAGATCGGCGAATCGTCCGCTCACTACTACATCGCGACCGAATACATTGAAGGTGAAACACTGCGGCAGGTTCTCTGGCGCGAGCCGCTGCGGCTCGACGAAGCGCTCGGCGTGGCGATTCAAGTCGCGATGGCGCTCGAGGCGGCGCATAACGCCGGCATCGTGCATCGCGATATCAAACCCGAGAACATCATGTTGCGTCAGGATCGCTTTGTTCGCGATCGCTTCGTGAAGGTGCTCGATTTTGGTTTGGCGAAACTGACCGATCGCGAGGGTTCTACTGCCGATCCGGAAGCCGTAACGATTCCGGTTACCGAAACGAGTCCCGGTCTCGTGATGGGCACGAGCGGCTATATGTCGCCGGAACAAGCGGAAGGCGAAAGCATCGACGCGCGTTCAGACATCTTCAGTCTGGGCGTGGTGATGTATGAAATGATCGCGGGTGAGCCGCCGTTCAAAGGCCGCACCGACAGTCACACGAGAGTTTCGATCATCGATCACGAGCCGGCGCCTTTGACGGAACATGTGCCGGACGCGCCGCGGCAACTCGAACGGATCATCACGAAGTCGTTGGCGAAGGATCGGCTCAAGCGTTATCAAACCGTCACCGATCTAAAACTCGATCTCGAACAACTGCGAGACGAGCTTCACGTCGAGTCGTCGGTTGGAACAGGCGCGCGGCGCGAGTTTGATCCCACAACTCAAACGAGAACGTTCGCTTCTTCAGCAACGCGAACGAGGTCGCAGTTCGAAACAGTCACTGATGAACCGGTTCCGGTCCCGACCGATCAAACGCACAAAATTCCGAGCAAGGGTTCGAGGCATGCGCTCTGGATGGTCTACGGCACGCTCGGCATCGTGTTGTGTGGTGTGATCGCCGCGGCGATCGTTTATTTCACGCGCCGTCCGACCGCAATCAATTCGATCGCCGTGCTTCCGTTTGTTAACGACAGTAAAGATCCAAACGTCGAATACCT
>DATELP010000246.1:0-30457 GCA_035276425.1 Pyrinomonadaceae bacterium | reverse complement strand
AGCACTAACCACAGATTATTTATTCGCGTTCGAGTTTCCGTTCGCGGGTCTTACTGTAACAGGCGAACTGCTGGCGCCGGGAGCAGTCGCCGCCGGACTGTTACTTGCCGGAGCGGAAGCCGCGGGCGATGCTGCGGGCGCTTGTGGCAGTTGCGGCACCGGAGTGGCGGTTTCGCCGGCCGGACGCAGGCCCAGGTTGCCGGGGTTGTTCAGCATGTTTGCGGCAAGGTTGTTGACAATGCGCGCGTCGTTGATCGCCACTTCGAGCAACGCTGCATTCAAAATCTGTTTGCGCTGATTGGTTAGAACCTGAGTGATCTGCTGACGCACACCAGGACTCTCGAGCGTGAGATTCTCAGTCTGCGTTCGCTTCTCAGCGACCTTGAAGATATACCACTTACCGCCGAAGAACGTCGGCTGAGTGTAGTCACCTACCTGCATCGAGCCGAGAAAACTCGAAACGAGGTCCGGCGGAAAAGTGCTGTTTTTCAGATCCTGTTCCGATACGAAACCGATGTCCCCGCCGGAGCGCAACGATTGGACATCTTCGCTCTTGGCGCGAGCGACGGTCGCGAAGTCGGCTTTACCTTGCAACTGCTGATAGATGCTGTCGATCTTCACCTTCGCGTCAGCTTCGTTCTTGGCATCGTCCACGCCGATTCCACCAGCACTGTTGTCGGCCGGATCGACGACGATCATTGAAAGCGCCACACCGCGCTCATTCTTGAAGCGGTCGCGATTGCCATTGTAGAAGTCTTCAACTTCGCGATCGTTGATAGTGATCTTGCCGCTGTACTTATCCTGTAGCGCATTGATGGCCAGATCCTTTCGCGCTTCTTCGCGCAGCGTCTCAATCGACATGTTCTGCGCTTTGAGACTCTTCTCAAAGTCTTCCTGCGTCATACCGCTCTGCTCTTTTTGCTGCGCGATCGCGCCGTCGATCTGTGCTTCCGTCGGCAGGACCTTTTCCCGCTCCGCACGTTGAAACAGCACTTCACGTTTGATCAGGCTATCGAGCACGCTGAGACGGGCACCCGCCAACGCCAGTTGTGACAACGCCGCGGGGTTACCGTTTGCCTGCCTGTTCACGCTCCGCTCGACTTCCTGCATCATGATGTTGCGGCCGTTAACAGTTGCAGCCACCTGATTGTCGCTGGTTGCCGCACCACCGCCCGAACATCCGGCGATAATCAAGCCGGCGCCTACCAGACACGTGACAGCGAAGACTTTTCCAATTTTGCGCACTTTAACTCTGCTCCTTTATATTCAGTGTCGCCCGCTTGACGACCCGGAAATCCGTTTGCTATAAATCTCGGTTTTGTAAATTAGGAGGTTGAAAACAATGGCTAAACGTTGCGAAGTCTGCGGCAAGGGCCCTCAGTTCGGCAACAATGTCTCGCACGCGAATAATCGCACCCCTCGACGCTTCGATCCGAATCTACAATCGATTCGCGTACAGAAGCCGGAGGGCGGGGCTCGCCGGATGAAGGTCTGCACGACCTGCATCAAGGCCGGCAAAGTCGCCAAAGCCGCTTAACGCGTCCACCCTGAATCTACTTGTCAACCTCCAACCGGCGCACGCTCACGTCGCCGGTTGTTTTCATTCTGAAAGCAACGCTACCGCTTCGATTTCCACGCGCGCGTCGCGCGGCAGTCCGGCTGCCGCTACGGTCGCCCTGGCCGGTGGCGTATCCCTAAAATACTTCGCATAAACCTCGTTCATCTGCGCAAACTCTTTCATGTCTGCCAGAAAAACGGTAGTTTTCACGACTTTGTCGAGTCCACTGCCCGAAGCTTCGAGCAGTGCGGCAAGATTCTTAAGGACCTGTTCGGTCTGTTCAGCGATGCCGCCTTCGACGAACTCGCCCGTGGCCGGATCGATCGGGATCTGGCCTGAAGCGAACACAAAGCCGCCCGCCCGAATCGCTTGGGAATACGGGCCGATGGCTGCCGGTGCTTTGTCTGTCTGGATGCGTTCTCTCACAGTAAGCAAAGGCGGGATTTTAGCAGACAGGCTGTAATGAGGGCAAAGAGCGCGCGTGCTGAGTTCAGCCTTTAGGCTGCCTTTTGAGAAGCAAGCTAAAGCTTGAACTCAAAACGGGCTCTTCAAGCGGCACCTTGCATGCGTTCGACGTCTAGGACGCCGGGAACTCCTTTGATCGATCCGATCACTTTATCGAGATGCTTTACGTCGAATACTTCCACGGTGACTTCGATGTGGCCGCGTTCATCTGAAGCAACGGACGCGCGTGCATCACGAATGCCGGTTTTCATATCGGAGATCGCGCCGGTGATGCCCGCGATCATTCCGGTGCGGTTTTCAGTTATGGCCAACAACTTCACCGCGTAAGCCGTCTTCTCCGGTCGTCCCGCCCATTCGACTTCCACAATGCGCTCGCGGTTCACCATCAACTGCGAAACGTTCTTACAACGCGTCGTGTGTACCGCGACGCCTTTGCCGCGCGTCACGTAACCGATGATCTCTTCGCCGTGAAGCGGATTACAGCAACGCGCGCGCGTCACCATCAGATCGTCAATGCCGCGCACGACTATCGAATCATCGCCCAGCCGGATCAGACGCTTAACCGCGCGAACACCGCTGCGCAAACGCGACTCTTTCTGCTTGTCGAGTTGTTCGAACTGCTCCGGCCCGAGATACTTCGAGATCACATTGCGCGGCACCAGCTTGCCGTAACCGATCGCCGCCAGCAGATCGTCAACACGCCCGTAACCGTAATCACTCGCAACGCGTTTCATATCGCCGTCGCTGTCGCTCAACACTTTCTTCGGCGAGAGTTGGAAACGCGTGGCTTCTTTCTCAAACAGCTTGCGGCCGATCTCGATCGATTCGGTGCGTTGCTGTTCCGAGACCCAGTGACGCACACGATTACGCGCGCGCGAAGTGACGATGAAGTTCAACCAGTCGCGCGAGGGATGCGAGTTGGTAGTCGTGACGATCTCGACGACGTCGCCGTTCTGAATCTGCGTGCGCAACGGGACCATGCGGCCGTTGATACGCGCACCAGTGCAAGTGTTTCCCACTTCCGAGTGGATCATGTAGGCGAAGTCGACCGGAGTGGCGCCGCGCGGCAACTGGATGACTTTACCCATCGGCGTGAACGCGTAAACGTCCTTCGGATAAAGATCGAGTTTCAGCGAGTCGAGGAAGTCTTTGGAATCTTTGACCTCCTGCGTCCATTCAACCAGCGATCGCAGTGCGGCTAAAGCCTGATCGTCTTCGCGCGCGCCGCGCTTCCCTTCCTTGTACTTCCAGTGTGCGGCAACGCCTTCCTCGGCGATCTGGTGCATCTCTTCCGTGCGAATCTGCACTTCAAACGATTGCAGGTTCGAACCGATCACTGACGTGTGAAGCGACTGGTACAGATTGTCGCGCGGCGTGGCAATCCAGTCTTTGATTCGACCCGGCACCGGTTTCCAGTTGTTGTGTACGACTCCCAGCGCGGCGTAACAATGCCGTATCTCGTTCGGCGTGATGATCCTCGCGGCGACGAGATCGTAAACCTGATCGAGAGTGATCTTTTGCGCGCGAAGTTTTTTCCAGATCGAATAGAGTCGCTTCACGCGGCCTTCGACCAGGACAAAAGGAACTTCCGCCTCGTTCATCTTCTCTTCGATACGCGCCGTCACAGCTTTCAAAAACGCTTCGTTCTCAGGACGCCGTTTTTCGAGTTGTTCGGCCAGCTCGCGATAGTCTTCCGGATGCAGGTGTCGAAACGCGAGATCCTCGAGTTCGCCGCGCAACTTACCCATACCGAGCCGGTGCGCAATCGGCGCGAAGATCTCCATCGTCTCTTCCGCAATACGTTTGCGTTTTTCCGGATTCAGGTACTGCAACGTCCGCATGTTGTGCAGACGATCGGCGAGCTTGACGAGCACCACGCGCACGTCGTCGACCATCGCCAGCAACATCTTGCGAACGTTTTCCGCCTGCTGCTCCTCACGCGAGATGTTGCTGATCTGCGCGATCTTCGTCAGACCGTCGACGAGGTGGGTGATGTCTTCGCCAAAGAAGAGACGGATGGTGTCGAGATCGACCAGGGTGTCTTCGACGACGTCGTGAAGCAAACCGGTAGCGACCGAGACCTCATCGAGTTTCATGTCGGCGAGGATGTTGGCTACCTCGAGCGGGTGAACGAGATACGACTCGCCCGACGCGCGCTTCTGGCCTTTGTGTTCTTTTGCGGAGAAAAGGTAAGCGCGACGGAGTAGATCGAGGTCTGCCTGCGGGTGATTGGCGGCGACCTTCTCGACAATATCTTCGATCCGGATCATTTCAACAGTGAAAGTATAACAAAGGCCACAGATTTCACGGACTAACACGAATCAAAACTGATCTGTGTTAGCCCGTGAAAATCTGTGGCCCAACCTATGGCCGATTGGTGGCTTAGCCCTTCGGCGGCGAAGCCTGTTGCCGCGCTTCCTCTTCCTTCCGCTTTTCAGCGGCCGCACTCAACTCGGTGGTGCGTTTCAAAGCGGCTTCGTAGTCCTTCTGATACTGAGCCTTGGCGTCCGTTTGACCTTCCATTTCGGCGAGCTTCGAAGCTTCGAGCAGCAGGTTGGTCTTGTAAGACCACGCCGACTCGTTGTTCGGATCAAACTTGATCGCGTTCTCCGCTTCAGACAGTCCCTGCTTCACGCACATCTGAGCCTGATCGAATTCCTTCTGCTCTTTAGGCTTGCGATAGGTGATGGTCGCTTTGTTACTGGCTTGATCGACGGTCGTGATCTTGTTTGTCGTGCTTTCAGTGATTTGGAACGAGCACTCCCAGTCCTTGCTGGCGAGCACCACGTAGGCTTCGGCACGCTTCGTTGGCTCCGCAGCGTCGCTGGTGGCGCGCGCGGTAATCCACTGTTTCAGCTTGTCGTTGTCCTTGATGGCCCCGTAGAGATAGGCGATTGCTTTGTAAGCCTCGTCGTCTTTCGGGTTCTTGTCCAAGATCTGCTGATACGCCTGGATGGCTTCCTGGGCTTTGGCGACGTTGTCCGGTGTCTGGACGCCCGGACGATATTGCGCGTGAATCGTGCGCGCAATGAACATGGGCGCCGTCTTGTTATCCGGATCCAGTTCCGCGGCTCTCCGCGAATGCTGTTCAGCCTCGACGAAGTTGCCTTCGCGATATGCTTTCGCGGCTTCGTTCAACTGGTTCTTGGATCTGATTCTATTAATGACTCCGCACCCGGAGCTGGTGGTAACAAGGATCGCCAAAACAACGCCGATGGCAAGGGTGATGACGATCCTGGTCTGAGCGAGTTTCATTTACCGTGACTCCAAAAATTAGTTACTGAGGCAGATCGTCAACTTGCAAACCGACCGGATTTGCGCCGGCGCCCTTGATCGCGTCAATGACCTTGACGACCTCGCCGTAGCGCAACGATCGCGGCGCTTTTACGAAGACCGTTTTCTCGATGCGATCTTCTTCTTTCAAGTCCGTCCGCGTTTCCATTCCGATTTTATAAGCGCGTTGTTCTTTCCGCTGTGCGAACACGAGCACGAGTCTCTGCGCCAAAGCCGAAGGATCGTTCACTGAACCCAGCGAATCCTGATTCAGCTTGATCGAGAGATCCGGCGCGATCGAGACCACCAGTGTCAGCGGATTGGGCTTTAGCTGGCTGAGGTCTTCATTCGGATCGCGCTGCGTCGGAATGTCGGCCTGGAACCGGCTCGGCTTCAGCGGCGTGACCACCATGAAGATGATCAGCAACACGAGCAAAACGTCAATCAACGGGGTAACGTTGATATAGGGCTCGGCAGTCGTACTGCCTTTTTTTGAATTACCACCCATCGACATCTGAAATATCTCCTGGTTCTATTAACCGTTTACGAAGGCTTAGCCGCAGCCGCCCCGCCCTTCTTCTTGTCGGCCACGAGACCGATCTTGTCGACTCCGAGCTTTCTGACTTCATTGATAACGTTGACTACGTCACCATAGCTGACGCCAACGCCGCTCTTGATATAAACGATGCGATCCTGCTCGTTCTTAATACCTTCCAACAGCCGGTCGACCTTCTCGTTCAACTGCTCTCTTTGCAGCCGTTGTTTGCCGAGGTAGTACTCGCCGTCGTTGGGAATCGAGATCACGATCGACGACTCTTTGATGATTCGCGGATCGACATCCGGATTGTTCATGTTCTTGGGCAGGGCCACTGTAATACCCTGCTGAAGGAACGGTGTGACCACCATGAAGATGATCAGCAGCACGAGCATGATGTCGACCATCGGCGTAACGTTGATCTCTGATTGAAGACCACCGCCACCACCACCGCCTGACATTCCCATAACAAACTCTCCTTTTTCTCACCGGCGACCGCGCCGGTGCGGCTTTTGGACGAACACCAGTTCGTTCCAGTGCCGCACCCCGGGGTTCACCATTCCCGCGTTTGTGACGCGCGTAATACTTAAGCCTTCAACTGCTTCGTGCGGTTCTTGATGAAGTAGTCGACCAGTTCAGACGCCGAGTTGTCCATCTCGACGACAAAGCCGTCGACCTTACCGGTGAAGTAGTTGAACAGCCACACTGCGGGCACCGCCACGAGCAAACCGAGAGCGGTGGTAAACAACGCTTCCGAAATACCGCCGGCGACTGCCGCGATACCGGCCGACTCCGCGTTCTTCATGCCGCGGAAAGCGTTGATGATGCCGAACACGGTTCCGAACAGACCCACGAACGGGGCGGTCGAACCGATGGTCGCGAGACCGGAAAGTCCGCGTTTGAATTCTGCCGTCTTGATCGCGATTGCACGTTGCAGCGCGCGCTTCGACGCTTCGATCTCGTCGCCAGAAATATCTGACGATTGTTCGTGAGCGCGAAACTCCTGCAAGCCGCTGCTGACGACCATCGCCAGGTGCGATTTGCGGTGTTTGTCGCTGATGTTGATCGCTTCTTCAATACGATCGTTCTTGAGCGCCTGGGCGACGCGTGGTGCAAACTCGCGCGACTGCTTCTTGGCGGCGGAGTAGGTCAGGTAGCGCTCAACCATGATGGCGATCGAATAGACCGACATGATGAGCAGCACGATAACGACGGCGATAGCGACGCCGCCCATGTTCTTGACCATTTCCGTCAGCGTAAAGTGGTCGGCAGCAGCGCCTCCCTCCGGGCTGGCGGCGGCTGCCGCGTCCTGCAACAGCACCAAAAGTCCGAGGATCTTGGTTCCAAAAATACTCATTAGCATTGTCACGGTGAACCCCTCCAAAAGGTTTTATTTAGTTTGATAGCAAGCAGAGAAGCCGGGACGACCTACGATAACCGCGGCGACACGACAAACGTTCTCCGCAGTTATTGAGCCACGAAGTTGTACTGGATCACTCCGGTAACTTTAACTGGCTGCCCCGAAAGCTTAGTTGGGGAGAATCTTGCCTGGCGCGCCGCTGCCACAGCTACCGCCTGAAGCAATGGGTGACCGGAAACGGCCTTCGCGGAAACCACGCTGCCGTTTTCATCGATCAGCACCTGGACCACAACGGTGCCCGCTGCGTGTGCTGCTCTGGCGATTGGTGGATACTGTGGCTTCGGCAAGCTGATAGCTTTACCGTTGAGTACGCCGCCGGAAATCGGCGCAGTACGCGGAGTTGGGGTCGGAGCTGGCGGTGGCGGTTCCTCGGCGATATTTACTTTCGCCGGGGCGCTGACGACCGTACCCGCGCCTGGGCCGGCGGGCATCGGGGCAGCGGCATTGGAATCGTTGTTGCCAATAACCGTCGTTACGCCACGTCGCACCGGCGGCACATCGCTGGCCTTGGCAGAAATTTCTTTCGGCGCCACTCTACTTTCAGCAACGTCGGCAATCAGCTCTTTGCGAACGTCGACGTTCTGCTCGACCTTGGTAGGTTTCGCTTCCTGTTTCTGTTCGGGCTCTTTCTGTTGCTGCGGCACGGGCACAGGCGCAACGAGCGTCGTAAGCTCGAGTTCCTGCGCCGTCAAGTGGGCGTCATACCAGAGAATACTGCCAATAGCGAAAGCCACGATCAGCACGCCATAGATGATCATGGTGCCAATTACGAATGAACCCTTTCGCGTAATGTCCTGTTTGTGCGAACTGGACTCAACTAAGTTATCGAACATTGTTGTTAATCCTCCGATTCCGGCGCCAAATGGATCAGGGGTTACGAAAAATTAAGCAGTTACCTGCCTTCGCAAACGTCGATTTAAGTACCGCTTGGGTTCCGTCACTCTTGAAGGGGAAAAACAGCAGCTTCTGCGATATTGAGCACACCGTTTAGATTGGAAGCCGCTCTGCGAGAAAACTCGCCGGCCCACTCAACACACCGCCGCATCGCCCAACAACTTGATTTCACACACGCGGGGTCGACACTTGAGCTATTTAATTGGCCAGCAACGTGCGCAGTCTAGTCCTCATGACCTTTCAAAGTCAAGCGTAAACCAAACGCAGACGCCCATGACAGGCCGCCTTTATACCTTGTTGTGCCGTTTTTATGACTATAACTTTGCGCTCGCACGGCGATTAGCAGCCTTTGCCGCTTTTGCCGGAGCGCGCACACCGCCCCTGTTTGGTCCACTAAGGGGCTGGTTGTATGCCAATGCCGCTTGCCGATTTGCCGCTTCCAATCGCTGCTCCCACCACACCATGATCGGGCTCGCGATCGCGATCGACGAATACGTGCCGAAGACCACACCGATGAACAACGCAAGCGAGAAAGCACGCAACACGTCGCCGCCAAACAACACCAGCGCCAGCACTGATAGAAACACCAGTCCGTTGGTGATGATGGTACGTGACAGCGTTTGATTGATCGCGTCGTTGGTGATCTTGTAGAGCGAGTCGCGGCGGTGCAGTTTGCGGTTCTCTCTGATGCGATCGAACACGACGATCGTATCGTTCACGGAGAAACCGACGAGAGTCAGCAGCGCAGCGATCACCGTCAAGCTGATTTCCCACTGAAAGATCGAAAAGAAACCCAGGGTCACGAGCACGTCGTGAAACACCGCGATGACCGCCGCGGCGCCGTAGGTCCATTCAAACCGAAACGCGATATAGATGAGGATACCGACAAGAGCGGCGAGAGTTACCGCGATCGCCTTGTTACGCAACTGTGCACCGGCAATCGAGCCGACAGCGTCAGTACCGACGATCTTGTACGCGGCATTTGGATCCGCATTCAGATCAACCGTGGCCGCGGCTTCCTGGCCAAACTTATTCAGCGCTTCTCTAACGCGCGCTCTGCCGTCCTGGCCTTCACCTTCGAGCGGAACCTTGATCAGCACCGTGTCCTGATTATCTCGGACGGACTGAACCACTGCATCATTGACGCCCTTCTCTTCGAGCGCTGCGCGAATCTGTTCGTCAGTGGGACGTTGTTTGAAGGTGGCGGTGACTACGGTTCCACCTTTGAAGTCGACGCCCAGATTGAAAGCCTGATGGCCGGTCGCCTGGCGAATGATCGCCGAGCCGAGACCAGCCAACATGAGCAGCACAGAAATGCCGATGAACCAGAGCCGGTTACCCAGCCAGTCAATATTTATATCGTGCAGGATTTGAAACATGATGAATTTCTAAATGCTGAGCGACTCCACTCTTTCCTTTCGGCCCAACAGCCAGATGAAGATGGTGCGCGACACGTAAACGGCCGAGAACAAGTTCACCAACAGTCCGATCACCAGCGTCACAGCAAAACCGCGAATCGGGCCGGTGCCAAATACAAACAGGAACAGCGACGAAATGATCGTCGTCACGTGGGTGTCGATGATGGTTATGAAAGCGCGTGTAAATCCCTGATCGACGGCGGACGGAATCGTTTTCCCACCCCGTATTTCTTCACGAATACGCTCGAAAATCAGTACGTTCGAGTCGACCGCCATACCGATCGTAAGAATGATGCCGGCGATACCGGGCAACGTCAGCGTCGCACCGAACACGATCAATCCGGCGAGCATCAGGATCATGTTCAGCAACAGCGCCACGACCGCGTTCACGCCGGAACCGCGGTAGTAGATGAGCATGAAGAACACGACCAGCCCGAGGCCGACGAGCGACGCATTCACACCAGCGCGAATCGAGTCAGCGCCGAGGCTTGGTCCGACCGTACGTTCTTCGAGGTACTCGATCGGCGCCGGCAACGCACCTGAACGCAGTGTCAACGCGAGATCTTCGGCTGACTGCTGCGTGAAGCGTCCAGTGATCTGTCCCTGATCATAAATCTGCGACTTGATGTAGGCGATCGATTTGACTTCATTGTTGAGGACAACGCCCATGTACTCGTTGATATGAGCGCCTGTCCACGCGCCAAACTTATCTGCGCCGGCTTTCTTAAGCGCGAAGCTGATCTCGAAGTCGTCCGCACGGCCGCCCGCAGCCTGGACCGCATTTGCGTTGCGCAACTCACTACCGTCGATGATCGCCGGAGTTTCTACGACCACCCACTGCTTAGGTCTTTGCACGTTGGGATCCTTGTTGGCCGAGAGCTCCATGCGTTCGGTGTAAGGCAGCACTCTGCGATTCGGTGGAACTACACCGTTCGAACCCGCTGCGGCGATCGCTTCAGCTTCAGTCGGATACGTCGTCGCAGGGGAAGGACTCGCCGGACCGATAACGTGAACCAGTTCGAGTTTCGATTGGCCCTGAAGAATCGCCTTAACGCGTTCCGGATCCTGAACGCCGGGCATCTGCAACAGAATCTGGTGCGAACTCTGCGAACCGTGCGTTTGCAGAGTCGGCTCGGCGATGCCGAGCGCATTGATGCGGCTGTCGATGATGTTCAACGCCTGCGTCGTGGCGTTGTCGGCGAGCGTTCGTTGAGCTGACTGCGTCATGCTCCACGTCATCTGATCGCCGGACGTGTTGTATGACCAGACTGACGTGTCGCCGAGTTCGACCTTCTTATGAACAGCGTCTTTTATCTCGTTTGCTTTCGACGGATCCGCGAGTTGCAGGACGATGCGGTAGTTGCCGCCGGTCGTCTCCGCCTGGCCGCCTTTGATCTCGTAGCCGGCGTCCTTCGCTGCGTTTTGCGCGGCCACATAGTTCTGTTCCGTCAGGGTTTTCAAAAACTCTTCGGTTTTCACTCGCATTACGAGGTGCGAGCCGCCCTGAAGGTCAAGACCGAGCTTGATGTTCGAAGCCAGCGAGGCTTTGATACCCGACCACGTGAAATCGCTGAGATGGGGGCGACGGCGCGGACCGATTACGAGGTAAAGCCCGACAATCGTAACAATGGCAATGATAATGACGCGTTGGAGGAGGTTCTTTTTCTTCATCACAAAAATCGTGGTTAAGTGGCTTTGTTCCCTTCCTCGTCGATACCGGCGATTGACGTCCGGGCTATTTCGAGAATGGACTTATCAGCACTGCGAATCAGGAAACTGGTGTCGCGAACAGTCGTGATCACTCCGATTACGCCGCCGGTAGTCACGATGCGATCGCCGATCTTCAGGTTTGCTACCGTCTCCTGAAGCTCCCGTTGCCGCTTCTGCTGGGGCCTTATTATAAGGAAGTAGAAGACAAGGATAATCAACAGGATGGGCATCAATCCGATCAACCCACCTGTCCCGCTCTGCAAGATCAAAAGAGTTAGCATTGGTTCTAAACAAACAGATGCGGCCAGCTCGCGAACTACTATTCACCATTCGCACCCAGCCGCTCGGTGAACTCTCGCCGAAATTTAGGGAAATGGCCAGACCGGATAGATTGCCTCACACGTCGCATAGTGTCAAGGAAGAAGGCCAGATTATGGTGGGTTAACAGGATGCTAGCCAACATTTCGCCGGTCAGATAGAGGTGACGCAAGTAAGAACGAGTGTGACGACGACACACCGAACAGTTGCACGACTCGTCGAGTGGGCGCTGATCTTTAGCCCACTGGGCGTTCTTGATGTTCAGCTTGCCGCGCGAGGTGAACGCCTGGCCGGTGCGGCCGTTTCGCGTCGGTAACACGCAGTCGAACATGTCGACACCGCGAGCGACTGCTTCAACGAGATCTTCCGGCGTGCCAACGCCCATCAGATAACGTGGACTTTCCGCTGGCAAACGAGGCGCGATCGCGTCGATCACTTCAAACATCACCGATTTTTCTTCGCCGACGCTCAAGCCGCCGATCGCGTACCCGTCAAAGCCGATTGCGACTGTTTGTTCGAGACTGCGCCGGCGCAAGTCGAGATGTCCGGCGCCCTGAACGATGCCGAAAAGAGCCTGGCGGCCGCTGAGATCGCTGATCATCTCTGTGCGGCCAGTGTCGGCTCCTTCGATTTGCAGTCGATCGAAGGCCAATCTGGAACGTTTCGCCCAACGCGTGGTCAGTTCCATGCTTCGTTCGGTCTCTTCGTGCGTCGCTTCACCGGGCGCGCACTCATCGAACACCATCACGATGTCGGAACCAAGCGCTGCCTGCACTTCCATCGAGACTTCCGGCGACAAGAACTTCCGCGAGCCATCGACGTGCGAACGAAACTCAGTGCCTTCTTCAGTAATCTTGCGTAGCGCGCCAAGACTCCACACCTGAAATCCGCCCGAGTCGGTGAGTAGTGCACGGTTCCAACCGATGAAACGGTGCAAACCGCCGGCTGCTTTGATCACGTCGATGCCGGGACGAAGCCAAAGGTGATAGGTGTTACCGAGAATGATACGCGCGTCGAGATCGGGCGACTCGAGTTCTTCAAAACGAATACCCTTCACCGTGCCGGCGGTTCCGACCGGCATAAACACCGGCGTCTCGATCTCCCCGCGCCGTGTCGTAATCACACCCGCTCGTGCTTCTCCGTCCTGAGCTTCGACGTTGAAACGCAGCGCCGCTTCCGTTTTCTCTGTAATCTGAATAATCCCTATCTCCTGGCCTTTCGCTTGTGCTTCTCAACGATTCGCAGCGGCGTCGCAAAGAAATCAAACTCCTCACGCAAACGATTCAACAAATACCGCTCGTAAGAAAAGTGCAGCCCGGGCTTACCGCCGGAAGTAAACACAACAAACGTCGGTGGACGAATCCCAACTTGCGTCAAATACTGCACCTTCAACCGCGAAAACCCGCCTCTTGCAGGAGACGGCGCGGTTCCGCCGCGTGGTTGCGCAACCGCCCATTCGAAGAAGTCGTTCAACTGCGACGTCGGTATGCGCCGGTTGCGCGCCTCATCCGCATGCGCCACGAGCGGCAGAATTCGTTCCACACGTTGTCCGGTCAACGCCGAGATCGTAACCACCGGCGCCCAATCCAGAAACTTCATCTTGTCGCGCAAACTCCGCTCGAACTCCGCCGCCGTATTCGTCTCCTTCTCCGCAACCGCGTCCCACTTGTTAACCGCGATAATGATCGAACACCCGGCGTCCACCGCATACCCGGCGATATTCGCGTCCAGCGCCGTCACGCCCTCGACCGCATCGATCAAAACAATCGCCACGTCCGCCCGTTCGAGACTCTTGCGCGCCATGATGACCGACAACTTCTCAGCCATCTCATCCGTCTTTCCCTTGCGTCTGATTCCCGCCGTGTCGATCAGTCGAAACTTTCGCTCGGGCGTCTCCAGCACCGTATCGATCGCATCGCGCGTCGTCCCCGCAACGGGCGAAACGATCACGCGATCCTCGCCGAGCAATTGATTCAACAGCGACGACTTCCCAACATTCGGCCGCCCCACAATCGCCAACCTCAGCTCTCGTTCAGGCTCCGTCTCATCCGTGTCCGTCCGTGGCAACAACTCCACCACGCCGTCGAGCAGTTCGCCCACTCCGATTCCCTGCTCCGCCGACACCGGAAACACGTTCTCAAACCCGAACTGAAAAAACTCCGTGCTCTCACTCTCCAACCTCGACGAATCAGTCTTATTCGCCGCGACGAGCACAGTCTTATCCGTCCCGCGCAGCAACTGCGCCAACTCTTCGTCGAGCTGCGTAATCCCCTTGCGCGCATCGACGACCCAGATCAGCAGTTGCGCTTCCTCGATGGCCACGCCGGCCTGTTTGAATATATTCGCCGGGATCACCGCATCGTCGTCCGGCACGATTCCGCCTGTGTCGATCAACGAAAACTTCGTTCCCGCCCATTCGACCTCGCCGTAAATGCGATCGCGCGTGATTCCCGGTTCGTCGCCGACAATCGCGCGCCGCTGCCCAATCAAACGATTGAACAACGTCGACTTCCCAACATTCGGGCGGCCTACGATGGCCACCATGGCACGCTTTGATTCCATCAGGGTCGCTAGCTTACAAGGCGTTCTAATCCGGCATCAATCCGTGGTATAAGCCTTTTGTTTTTGAGCTCGCTCTTAAAGGGATGGTTCATGAATCGGCTTTTGGCGCTTTTGTTGATCGCGCTGTGTTTCAATTTTTCATTCGGTGCCCAGAAACAGCGGCAACGAACGCGACGCAAACCAGCAAAACCACCAGCCGCACAGCCAACCCCGACTCCCGTCACAAGCGATGGCTGGCTGACGTTTACTTCCGAGCCCGGTCGCTTCACGGTGTTGCTACCCGGAACGCCGGTCGATAAAACAGAAACCGTCGAGAGCGAGCCCGGTCCTTATATAAGTCATCTCTACCGGTTGGTCGACCAGGAGAAGGTATACCTGATCGCGTGGGTCGATTACGATCCGCAATTCAAGTTTCACGGACAAAGCGAGCTTGAAGCTAACCGGAACTGGTTTGTCAAAGACATGAACGCGACTTTGATGAACACGCGCTCGTTGCGAGTCGACGACTATCAGGTGCTCGAGTTTCGTGCCGACACTGCCGAGAAGACGTATTTCTCACGCGTGTACATCGTCGGTCGCCGTCCGTACCAGATCACCATCGGTTATCCAAAAGGCGATGATGATCAGGAGATTGTTGACAAGTTTTTCAATTCTTTCAAAGTTCGTCTGAACTAGCCTGACCTTGGTCTGAAAACAATGAAGCGTAGAGACTTTCTGCACACCACTGCGGCAGCGAGTGTGTTGGCGATTGCCCAACCCACGTCTGCCCTTGAACCGTCTAGCCCTGAACCGCCTGCCTTCGAACTCGACGAACTGAGCCTTACGGAACTTCAGCAGGGACTACAGTCCGGCAAGTATTCGTCGCGCTCACTCGTCGAAAAGTACACCGATCGCATTAACGACATCGACAAGAAAGGCCCGACGCTGCGTTCCGTGATCGAACTCAATCCTGACGCGGAAGCGATCGCATCCGCGCTCGATCGCGAACGAAAGGAACGTGGCGCGCGTGGACCACTGCACGGCATTCCGATCCTGTTGAAAGATAACATCGACACCGCGGATCGCATGATGACCACTGCCGGATCGCTTGCTTTGGTCGGCTCGAAACCTGCACAGGACGCGTTCGTTGCGAAGAAACTGCGCGACGCCGGCGCGGTCATTCTCGGTAAAACGAACCTGAGTGAGTGGGCCAACTTCCGTTCGTCTAAATCGTCGAGCGGATGGAGCGGCCGCGGCGGACAAACAAAAAATCCGTACGCACTCGATCGTAATCCGTGTGGCTCGAGTTCCGGTTCCGGCGCCGCTATTGCGGCGAATCTCGGCGCCGCGGCAATCGGCACGGAAACAGACGGCTCGATCGTTTGCCCTTCTTCGGCAAACTCACTTGTCGGCATCAAACCGACTGTTGGACTCGTCAGCCGTGCGGGAATCATTCCGATCGCGCACAGCCAGGACACGGCTGGACCAATGGCGCGCAGTGTTTCCGACGCCGCGCTCATTCTCAGCGCCTTGACCGGCGAAGATCCGCGCGATCCGATGACGAAAGCAAGTCGCGGCCATTCGGCGACTGACTACACGAAGTTTCTCGATCCTCATGGCCTGCGTGGTATGCGTCTCGGCATCGCCCGCAAACACTTCGGCTTCAGCGAACGCGTCGATAAACTGATGAACAATCATATCGACGTGATGAAAAGTATTGGCGCGGTGATTGTCGATCCGGCGGACATTCCGACCACGGGCAAGTTTGATGATTCGGAGTTTGAGGTTCTCTTGTACGAGTTCAAAGCCGATCTGAACGCGTATCTCGCCGGGCTTGGACCAAAAGCGCCGGTACGTTCGCTGAAGGACGTGATGGACTTCAACGAGCGCAATCGCGATCGTGAGATGCCCTACTTCGGTCAGGACATCATGGAAAAGGCGCAAGCCAAAGGACCACTTACGAGCACAGCTTATATACAAGCCCTGCGCAAGAATCACCTGCTGACGCGCACGCAAGGCATCGACTTCATCATGAAGAAGCACCGGCTCGACGCGCTGATCGCACCCACCGGTGGACCGCCGTGGCCGACCGACTGGTTGAACGGCGATCATTTCAGTGGTGGTTACTCTTCGGCGTCGGCGGTGGCGGGTTATCCGCACATCACAGTTCCGGCGGGTTATGTTTTTGGTATGCCGGTCGGGATTTCGTTCTTCGGCGGCGCATACAGCGAAGCTAAGCTAATTGCGGTGGCCTATGCCTTCGAGCAAGCAACGAAAGCGCGCCGCGCGCCAAAGTTTCTGGAAACTGTCAGTTTTGAATAGGTCCTATAGGTCCTATTCGACCTATAGCAATTTTCGAGAAGCGCTAGAATCCTTACTGTCTTAACCTTGACCTATGAAGAAATCGATCTATAGCGTCCATCCTGGCGTCCTCATGACGCAGAAGTGGATCGGCGAACTCAAACAAAAGACCGGGCGTTCGCTCGAAGAGTGGCTCAAACACATCAAGAAGGAAGGTCCGGCGGACGAGCAGGAACGCCGTTCGTGGCTCAAGGAAACTTACGGCCTCGGCACGAACACCGCATGGTGGCTCGCGGAACGTTCGCTTGGCAAAGGCGCGGAATCCGGCGATCCGGATCTGTATCTGGAATCAGCGGAGCGCGACGTGGAGAAGATGTTCTCCGGCGGCAAGGCGCACTTGCGCCCGATTTACGACGCGTTGTTGAAGCTTGGCTTAAAAACCGGCAAGGAAGCGAAGGCGTGTCCGTGTCAAACGATCGTGCCGCTCTATCGCAATCACGTGTTCGCGCAAATCAAACCCACGACGCAGACGCGCATCGACATGGGCTTCGCACTCGGCGACACGAAAGCGACCGGACGCTTGATCGACACCGGCGGCTTCGCCAAGAAGGATCGGATCACTCACCGCATTCCGATCACTTCACTGAAAGACATCGACGACGAAGTCAAACACTGGCTCAAAGTCGCCTACGATCGAGATGCTTAAAATCAGATCCGTGGTTTCCGTGTTAATCTGTGGCCCATGCCTTCCTCACCTGGCATCGAACTCGGCAAACTCGGCGAAGCGTACGCTGCCGCCTATCTCGAACAACTCGGCTACCAACTCGTCGCCGCGAACTTCACTCTGCCCGTCGGCCGTAACCTGCGTGGCGCAGTCGTAAACGCCGAGATCGATCTCGTCGCCTACGAACACAACACACTCTGCTTCGTCGAAGTAAAAACCCGCGCCTCCGACTGGTTCGCCCCGCCACAAGTAAACATCGACCTGCGCAAACGCCGCCAGATTGCTCGGGCGGCGCGCGCATATCTACAACTGTTCGAACTCGAGGATCAGTCTTACCGTTGCGACGTCGTCACAGTAGTGTTCACCGATCCTCCCCAAATCGAACTACTCCGAAACTACTTCACGCCTTGATCCGTGTTCATTGGCGTTCGTCCGTGGCTTCTTTTGCTTTCGTCGGAGGCGCGTTCTTCACATACTTATCGAACCACGTGATCATCTCGTAAAGCACGTGCTCAATGCTTTCGCGTCCGGCATAACCGTGCGCTTCGTGCGGCAACATCACCAGCCTCACGGTCGCGCCGTGGCCCTTCATCGCCTGGTACATTCGTTCCGATTGAATCGGAAACGTTCCCGTGTTGTCGTCAGCCTCGCCGTGGATCATCAGCATCGGCTCGTGAATCTTTTGCGACACCATGAACGGCGACACCTTCAGATACAAATCTGGCGCTTCCCAAAGCGTTCGCCGTTCGTTTTGAAAACCAAACGGCGTCAACGTGCGATTGTACGCGCCACTGCGAGCGATGCCCGCGCGAAACAGATCCGAGTGCGCCAACAGGTTCGCGGTCATGAACGCGCCGTAACTATGACCGCCAACTCCGACGCGATCCGGATCGGTCACACCCATCTCCACCGCCTTATCGATCGCGGCCTTCGCGCTCATCACGATCTGTTCGACGTAAGTATTGTTAACCGTTTCCGGCGTACCGACCACGGGCATCGTGGTGTTGTCGAGAACCGCATAGCCCTCGAGCAGGAAGAACAAATGTGATGGACCATTGATGCTCGTCGCGCGTTGCGTCGAGCCGGTGATCTGTCCGGCGGTGCTCGCGTCGTTGAACTCGAGCGGATAAGCCCAGACGACTGTCGGTAGCCGTGTTCCCTCTTTGTAGTCCGGCGGCAGATAAAGCGTGAACGAACACTGCACGCCGTCAGCGCGCTTGTAAGTCACGAGTTGCTTCTTGATCCCGCGCAACTGCGGCATCGGATCGGGAAACTTCGTCAGCGCGCGCGGCTCGGGCGCTGCGGAGGCACGTGCAGGATCGTCGTAGGACCGGATGAAATAGTTTGGCGCCTCCGTTGGTGTTTCGCGACGCGTGATGAAGGTCCTGCCATCGTCGCTCAGCAACGCCACGAAAGTTTCATAGCTGCTCGCTTCACTGCGGAAGAGACGTTCTGATTTGAGCGTTTGCAAGTTGAAGCGATCGAGAAACGGGCGATCGCCTTCGGGCGACGCGCCGTTGCCGCTCAGATAAATCGTGTCACCGATTTGCATGATGGCGCGTTGGCCATTGAACGCGCGCGTGACCGGCGTGCCCGCATCGTTGTAACGATCCTGTTGGCTGCGGCTCCAGATCAACTTCGCCGGCGTCGTTGGTTTATCCGGATCGATTAGAAAACTTCTGACCCAACGTTTGTCGCGTTCGAAGTCCGAGACGAGCATCAGTCCCTTGTCGGTGAATGCGCCACTGGTGAAGCGTTGCTCGGTCTTGAAGATCTCGACTGGCTGACCGGTGAACGGCGCTTTGAACATCAGCACGCTGTCGCGGTGCGGGACCTTCTTTTTCGGATCGCCGCCGTCCAACGCCTTGACCCAAACCAGCGTGGCTGGTTCGTTGGGCCGCCAACGCGGACTGCGCGGACCGGTGATCACGCCGTCGATCGGCACTTGATCCGCGAGTGGCAGGCTTCCGAGTTTGTAAACGAGTTTGCCTTTCATGTCCCAGATTTCGAGATCTTTCGGGAACGCAAAATCAGGATAGAGATATGAAAACGGGCGATGTAAGCGCGTGACGAACACGTGATGACCATCGGGCGCCGGATCGATCGATTGAAAAATCGCCGCTTGTCCTACAGGCGTTGTCTTTCCGCTTGATGAATCGACGAGCGCTAATTGCGAAGTCGCGAAGTATTCGAAGAGGTTCTCGTCGTGTGGCGACTTGAGCAGGTCTTCGTAAGTTCTGACCGGTCCGGGACGGCCGGAACTTTCCTGCGTGTTGGGTTCGGTTGGAACCAGCGGAGTCGCGGGAGCAGCGCCGCGTCCGGACGGCACGAGTTGGACCAGCAGCGTGCGATTGTCAGGCATCCACGTGAGCGGGTTGCCGAGCACGGAGTTGATCTGCACGCCTTTAACGTTATGAATCTTTCCGGTGGCGGCGTCGCCGACCCACAACTCGACGCGGCTCGCGGTCGTGTTCAGGAAGGCGAAGTGTTTGCCGTCGTCGGTCCAGTCGATGCCGGTGATCTTCGCGCCGGGTGGAACTTGTATTTGCACTTCCGAACCGTCGGCGATGCGTTTGAGTGTTAGACCAACGGAATATTGAAAGCGGTGCGGCGAGTTTGACGCTGGATTGATGCGCCGCCCGGCGAGGCGGAGCATTGGCTGCGCGAGATCGGCGAGTGGCGGATAGCGCAATCCGGTGCTGAGCAGGAGGTTGTCACGCGTGGGACTCACGGACGCGCTGGGCGTAACGGGCGCGTTGAGAATGTCGAGCACTTCCTTAGGTGGCTTCTTGTAACCCTGCTGAGCGTTGACGTTCGCGACGCCGAGCGCGATAAAAAAGACCACTGACACGATTAAGGATCTGGTTTTCATGGTACACACACCTCCGCAAGCAGCACTGCGGTGAGACGGTTGTAGGGAATGTCTCGTACGAGACTTTGAAGCGGTTCTGCACGTTATTAGAGTTGGGATGCGAATGTCAACGTCGCAGAGTGTTTGCGGAGAGTTGAAGTGAGGGTGTTTTATTTCAAGTGAATTTATTGACCAGCAGTTCGCGTGCGCTTAGACTGCGGTTCATAGACTCGACGGCTGCGCGTCGGTACCGGCGTGAGGCTTAGGGTTAAAACAACGGCGCAATGTTCATGGGAAATCCCCATTCGCATTGCGCCGTTTGTTTAGTCGCTTGCGATCAATGGCGCGCTGTTCCCTACGGCTCTGCCGCCGGATGTGAGGCATGGCTTTGCCTTGCCGGCTGAGGGGCTCGCTTGACAAGCGTATTCGAATCATTAGAATCAACGCTGCTCCAAGCGGGAGTAGCTCAGTGGTAGAGCATCGCCTTGCCAAGGCGAGGGTCGCGAGTTCAAATCTCGTCTCCCGCTCCAGTATTCAGTATTAAGGCGGTGGGATGGAGAGTGAAAGCGTTTACGCTTTCGAGTAAACTTACTTCATCTCTCCGCCTTCTGCGTTTGACATTCCGTGGCGGCGTAGCCAAGTGGTAAGGCAGAGGTCTGCAAAACCTTTATTCATCGGTTCGATTCCGATCGCCGCCTCCACAACTGTACCGACCCACCAATACAAGTCCTCGACAAACCACCAGTTGTCAAAATCGTGAGGGGCCGCGCGAAGCGCTGATTTGCCGGTTTCGCAGTGCTGAATGGAGCTGCCTTGATCAAAGATCTACATCGATGCGTTATAATGTCGCCATCGCTGAGTTTCTTCTTTTCCTAACGATCCGACTCAGCTCGATGTTGACACCGGTCTTAGTAACGTAGGTAACAAATCCCAAAGCAGTTTCACGGCGTTGTAGACGCGATCTAAATCTCGCGCATAAGACAGTCGAGGAACTATGAACACAACAATCCTTTTCTATTTGCAGAGCGGTGGAGATTCCACTGGCGTCGTTTGTTGTGGCGGCATAATTCTTTTGATAGTCGTCATCGTTATCGCTATGGTGAATGCCGGCAACGAACAGGCTAAACAGTTGAAGGCAGCCAGAGAGGAACAAATCAGACGGTTGAATGCGGCCAAAGACGCTTACTTCAATGCTCTTAAAAGACTCAAAGCAAATCCAACAAGTGCGGACTTGCGCGAAAGCACCCTACAACTCGGACGGAAATACTCAAATCTAACACGCAACGATAGCGGAGTTACCGTTTATGACGAAGTTGCACTTTCCAACGACATCAACGCTGCGTGCGCTGGAGCGACGATATTAGTAGACGCTAAGTCGGCCCAACCCCAAACAATCGAATCGCGATTACAGAAACTCGTTGAACTGAAGAGCAAGGGCTTGATTGACGAGCAAGAATACGCGGCGAGGAGAGAGAAAATTCTGGACGAAGTTTAATAAGCTCTAGTCAAGGGATGAAGCTCGAATGATTTTGTGTAATGGTCCACTGCCAACAAATGGCATTAGGCAAGCAGGGAGGATAGGTCAGTCAAAAGCGTTGACTCGTCCTTCTCGTTGTAGCGTGCGATCGGGTGGTTAGACGATGTTCTATCGAGCGGAAATACTTTTCCGCCTTTCAATTCGTACCCTAAAAGAATATTGAAGTCTTCGTCGCTATGTTTGGCGCCGATAAAGTCATTCGTGAGGAAGAGGAGGTATTTACCACCAACGCGCGGCATGTCCTGATTATCAACAGCCGCTATAAAAAGCTTTCCAGAGGGTAAACGAACACGACCGCCAAAGCGCTCAACAACCAGAGATTTCCCAACACCTAAGACTTGCTTTGTATTGTTCTTGAAGACCGTCTGTATTCGAACTTCGAATTCAGAATAAACTCCTGTTCTATCCTCTGACAGGTAAGCTTTCGCGTCGACAATTTCGCCGACCAGAACAGCCGAACTTCTGTCCACGGGTAGTGCAGGAAGATTGATCAAAGCTTCGTTAGCCAGGAATGTTACGTTGGATGCCTCAGAGATTTCGGACAAAGACTTGTTGTTGTATTTCTTTGACTTTCGAGCACGTGTTGCTTTTGCGGGCTCATCGACTGGTAAGGAAGCTCCTAAATCAACAATAGGAAAGTGCTTAAAATCAATTTCGGGACGGCTGTACTTAGCTGGAGCAGTAACTTGACCACTTCCGGGAAAGATCGCGACTAAGCTAGTGAGGAGAAACACACCGACACAGAGCAATGATAGAAACTGCCTTTTCATAAAACTCCTGCAAATGCCAAGCAAATTGTGAATCGCGCAGTTGCGAATTTTAGGGGGTTAAGGTGGACTACAATTTATCACAAAAGTCAGTTGTTGCAGCGAGTTGTTTTTTCGATGCAACGAATCTTGAGCGAGTTGTGAAGTTGACCTCACTCCTTAGTCGATTTATCGAACGCCACGATCCTCCACGCAAAATCTCCCTCTTGCTTCGCATCAAACTGTGCGAAGAAGGATTCCTTCTCCATCGTTCTCGACGGAGCGATGTTTACTACCCACAACGTGTTTCCATTACCCAAAATTATCCGGTCCAAAATGTTTCTTACGGTCAGGTTCTTACCGTCGAAGGTAATGTTCTCAACGTCGAGACCGTCTTCATCAGGAAAGCCGTAGCCATACCCGCCGTTCATCCCGCCTGCGTAGCGCTCGGGGTGTAGCGCCGCGTGAATCCTGTAACGCAGTTCGAACTCAGCACTGTAGACGTTCGCCTTCGTGAGACTGAACTCACCGATTCGCAAGTTCAAAAAATTTCGTGAATCTGCGACATAACGATTGTCACTTACGTGAACTACTTCCGCTTCCATCGTCAGCGAAGAGTCTGGAACCGATTGCAGAATCAGGTTCAGCAGAGCCAGCACCGTCGGCGTCTCGGTAACCGCGAGGGTGACTTGCCTTTCCTCCGGTTGAAGCACCCACTCGATTCCCATCGGGATCTTGTAATGTTGCGCAACCTGGACCAGTTGGTCCCTGACGGTCCCTGCCGCAGGTATGAAATCAGCTCGCTGGGCCAGCTTCGCCTCAAGACCCTGAGGACCTGTTACCGCAGTTAGCTGCGGGTATGCTCTATAAACGTTAAGTGCATATTGCTTCAGACCGGGCTCGTAGAATAGCTCCCACGAGAGCTTCGTTCCCTTTCCAACCCTCGCGAGAATTTCACTCAATGCACCTCGAGCCTTCTGCGAGCTAAATGCCCGATCATCCTTATAAGTTGCAAACATCTGGAGCGGCGCTGTGCCGACGACAATTTGCTGTTTTGAATTGGCACTCACAGTGTCTGCCCACGCTTCCAACATCTGCATGCCGGTTCGCTCTTGCGCTGACAACTGAACAGGCGTTTGCAGAATTGAGCCGATACGAACGGTCTCACCCTTCGGACCTTTTATTGACTGGGGAATGACGTGAATGATCCCGTTTGTCTCTTCGGTGCGGAAAGTGGTCGCAGGAGTAACTCGCTCGGCCTCACTCAGCAAACGTGCCAACACAACCTCAACCGGATCGCCTCGATTAAACTCAACTCTCAGTTCACCACCTCGAGGAACAATCACTCTCGGCGCTTTACCCGGAGCGTATTGGTCCAGATCTCGACGAACCGATACAGTCACATCAAGTGTGTCGTCGGGATGAACTAACGGTGGGTCTTCATAAGTGATGACTCGACCGAACCGAGTCTCAAGCAACCTTATTGCACTCGCAACAGGACGCGCATCCCTTACGGAAATCACTTCCCTGCGATTCCTGTCGCGAAGTAAAGCCTTTGAGCACCCCGCCGGAAGCGAGAGCGGCCGTAATCACGAACGTCACTATGACGATCGAGAAACTGCGTTGTCGATGAGTAAAGGATAAATACATCGCTTTCATCCGTCCGCGGCGAAGTTTGGTCACCATGCTACCGCTGGCGCAACTAAAGGCTCAAATGCTCACAGTCACTCTACTTCACGCCATCGACGCAGCACGGTGCCGTTTTTCAAATGCCAGCAAGGCGTTCGCAATTGAAACTAAATCCGATCCTCACGCACCGTCCGTATAACTCACTGAACGTTCACACCAAAGTTTTACTTCTCGGACTTGAAACCAAACTTCAAGGAAAGGCAGGACTATGAGAACACCACTTGTTAGGCGAATTGTTTTTGCTTCCCTACTCTTCGCCCTGGCTCTTTCACTGACACTGAGCCTCCAAACCACGCGATCGCTCGCGTCGAGTCATCGCGAAGCACCGTTAATCGTGGCCGATCCGCTGGCCGATAACACAGACACCTACGCCTTCAGAAGCACCGAACCCGGACGCAACGGCTTTGTCACACTCATCGCCAACTGGATTCCGTTTCAGGAACCGTCGGGTGGACCACACTTCTACAAGTTTGACGACACAGTTCTTTACGAGATCTATGTCGACAATACCGGCGACGGCGTCGAAGACGTCACTTATCAATTCCGTTTCAAAACAAAGTTCAAGAACCCGGACTCAGTGCTGGGCATGGCCGCGCCAAATCAGGCAGTAAAAGGGACCGGCGGCATCGAGCCACTCATCACTTCGCTCAACGATCCCGATTACAACGAACCGCAAACCTACAGCGTCACGCGCATCGATCGCCACACCGGCAAACGCGGCGTCGTGATCGCCAGCGGCCTGGTAACGCCGCCAAACAACATCGGCGAACGCACCACGCCAAACTACGAAGCCGCTTTGGCCCAACCAGCCGTCTACAACCTGCCGAACGGAGGCCGAGTGTTCGCTGGTCAAAGAGACGAAGGTTTCTACATCGACGTCGGCGGCGTCTTCGACACTCTCAAACTCAAATCAATCACCGGGACCGACGGCGTCGACTCAACAGCCGGATTCAACGTCAGCACCATTGCCATCGAAGTGCCGATAAAAGAACTCACGCGTAGTGGCGCGGTACCCGCTGGTCCAACTGCGCATGATGCAGTCATCGGCGTCTGGGCGACTTCCAGCCGGCAGAAGATCAGTGTTTTGCGATCGAGCGCATTCGACAAAGATGAGGATCCGTTGACAGTTGGACCATTTCAACAAGTATCGCGACTCGGCTCGCCGCTCGTTAATGAAGTAATCATTCCGCTGAAGCTCAAAGACGCGTTCAATCGTTCGACGCCCGCGGATGATTCGCAGTTCGCGCAGTTTGTCGTTAACCCGCAACTCGCACAGTTACTGAGTGCGGTGTTTGGCGTCACGGTGCCAACCGCGCCGCGAAACGACCTGGTAGCGATCTTCGCGACAGGCATTCCGGTCAACCCGGTGACTGGTCCAAACTTCACTACTTTTCTTTCTGACGGACGCCCGCACGAGATGTTGCGTCTCAACGTCGCGATCGCACCGTCAGCTAATCCCAGCCGCTTGGGTTTGCTCGGCGGTGACGTGGCCGGATTTCCAAACGGACGACGCGTGTTTGACGACGTCGTGGATATATCCCTGCGCGCGGTCGCCGGCGGAACGCCGTTCACGCCCGCGACGAATATCTCTCCGAACAATATGTTGGGCGACGGCGTGGCAAACAACGACGTGCCGTTCCTGACGAGATTCCCATACCTCGGCACACCGCAGTCCGGAAACAGCACGCTGGGTGCGCCACACGAACACCACACGATCAACGCGTTGCCGGCGCTCCCATGAGCGCCGCAACAAACACGAGAGGTGAACGCACATGCTGAAGAAGACGGTAGGTTTGCTGGCAGCAGTTGGTTTGTTGACGATCGCGATCTTTGGTATTCGATCTGTTTTCAAAAACGAAGCCGTGAAGGTTTCGGTTGAACAGCCGAGCAAAGCAGACCAACGGATTGTTCGCGCCCAACAGTTAATCGAACGCACACCTAACAGCGCTGACGTGTACAACCAGCTTGCGGCCGCTTACATGCAGAAAGCGCGAGAGACCTCCGACTTCTCTTTCAATGCACACGCAAGTGAGGCAATCAAGCAGTCGCTCGCGATCGAAAACGATAATTACGACGCACTGAAACTGCGCGCGAAACTGGAACTGACTTATCACCGTTTCGCGGACGCGTTACAAACCGCCCGTCGCGCGCAGAACTTTCGCAACGACGATCACGACGTTTGGGGACAAATCACGGACGCGCTGGTTGAACTCGGCGACTACAAAGGCGCCGTTGAGGCAGCACAAAAGATGGTCGATCTACGGCCTGACAGTTCTGCTTACGCGCGAGTTTCCTACCTGCGTTCGTTACACGGCGATACTGAAGGCGCGATCGAAGCGATGAACAGAGCCGCGCAGTCAGCAAACCCGAACGATCCAGAAGGCGTTGCCTGGTGTCACGTGCAACTCGGAAATGAATTACTGAACGCCGGAAGAATCGAAGCCGCTGAACGCCAATTCGACGAAGCGTTACAGATATTCCCGGAACACCGTCTGGCTACCGAAGGCAAAGGACGCGCAAAGATTGCTTCCGGCAACTTGCAGGAAGCTATCGCTATCTACGAGCACGAACAGGCAAAGAGTCCTTCCGCCGACTCTGCCGCCGTGCTCGGCGATCTCTACGCTAAACTCGGCAGAAACGACTTAGCCAGATCTCAATACGAGAAGTTCGAGATCCTCGAACGCGCAAACGCGGAACTCGAACGGTCATGGCGGCACATGGTCAACTTCTGGTTGGACCACGACCGCAATCTTGCCGACTCACTTACCATCGCAAAGCGTGAATACGAAGCGCGCAAGGACATCTTCACCTGCGACACACTTGCCTGGGCATTTTTCAAAAACGGCGACGTGCAACAAGCAAAGACACTCATCAACGAAGCCCTCCGCACCGGAACCAAAGACGCTCGCATCAAGAACCATGCAAGCGTCATCTATGGCCACAAAAGGCACAAGCCATACCTAATTAGTCAGCTTGTGCCTCTTGTGCTTTTTGTGCCTTTTTGTGGCGAACTACTTCAACTCAGCGAACCATCTCCGCTCGAACCACTTCGTCAACTCAAGCACCGGCGAGATCGTCAATGCGGCGGCGCCGATGATCAGCCAGTCGTTCAGCGGCAGCGCGACCGTGCCGAAGGTCATTTCCAGAATCGGAATGTAAAGAATCAACGCCAGCATGATCAGTTCCCACCCGATCGCGAGGTTGAGCCATTTGTTGGCGAACGGATAGCGCAGCACTGAATGCCGATCGGACCGGAAGTTGTACGCTTTAAAAAATTGGATCAGCACCAGCGACACGAACGTCATCGTCATCGCTTCCGCCAACGGACGGCCTGAATTCAACGCCCAAACAAAAAGTCCCAGGTTGATAATCGCCGACCAAATACCACCGACGAGCATGAGTAACACAACCGGTCTCGTGAAGATGCCTCGACGCGGATCGCGCGGCGGCTGTTGCATCAACCCACGCTCGGGCGGATCGACGGCGAGGGCAAGCGCGGGCAATCCGTCCGTCGCGAGATTGACGTAAAGAATCTGGACCGCGGTCAACGGCAGCGGCAAACCCGCCAACGTCGCGCCGGCCATCAAACCAATCTCGCCAATGTTCGACGACAACAAATACATCAAATACTTCTTGATGTTACTGAAAATGCCGCGGCCTTCTTCCACTGCCGCGACAATCGACGCGAAGTTGTCGTCAGTGAGCGTCATCGCCGATGCTTCTTTGGAAACGTCCGTGCCGGTGATGCCCATTGCGATTCCGATATCCGCTTTCTTCAGCGCCGGCGCATCGTTCACGCCGTCACCGGTCATCGCCACCACTTGTCCACGATTCTGAAGCGCGGTTACCACGCGCAGCTTGTGCGCGGGCGACACACGCGCGCACACCTCGATCGAGTCGACCTCGCGCTCGAGTTGCGCATCGTCCATCGCCTCCAGTTCCGAACCGTTAACCACCCGGCCGTTCTTGCTGAGTCCCAACTCTTCGGCCACAGCCTTTGCAGTCAACGGATGATCGCCCGTGATCATGATCACTTTGATCCCCGCTTCTTCACACTTGCGCACCGCGTCTTTCGCTTCGCTACGCGGCGGATCGATCATTCCCGCGAGACCGAGCAGCGTCATCTCGTTTTCGGCATCTTCTACCGACGCCTGTGGCTTATAGGCCACCGCCAAAACCCGCAGCGCTTCTCCCGCCATCTGCCGCGCGCGCTCTAACACTTCTGTCCGGCGCGCTTCATCGAGACTCTCGAGTCCTGCTTCCGTCAACAGCATCGAGCACGACGGCACAATCACTTCCGGTGCGCCCTTCGCATATGCGACAACACCACCGGGCGTTTGGTGCAGCGTGGTCATGCGTTTCGTTTCGGCTGTAAAAGGAATCTCGAAAACTCGCGAGAACTCCGCGTCGAGCGCGGGTTTGTTGAGACCAGCTTTCGCGGCTGCGACGACGAGTGCGCCTTCAGTCGGATCGCCTTTGACTTCCCACGTGCCCGAACCGTTTCTCTGCTCGACGCGCGCGTCCGACGCGAGTGCACCCGCACGCAACAACGTCGAAAGAGCTTCCGAACCGACAACACCGTTGCCGTTTGCCGAGAAGGTCCCACTCGGTTCGTAACCCGTTCCCGAAACTTCGATCGAGTGGCCCGCGACATAAAGCCGTCGCACGGTCATCTCGTCTTTCGTCAACGTGCCCGTCTTGTCAGAACAAATGACTGACGTGCTGCCGAGAGTTTCGACTGCGGGTAGACGTCGAATCAGCGCGTTGCGCCGGACCATTCTTTTGACGCCGAGTGCGAGCGAGATCGTCACGACCGCCGGCAGCGCTTCAGGCACAACTGCCACCGCGAGTGCGACGCCGAAGATCAACATCTCGACAAACGGCTGACCGCGAACCAGTCCGAGCACAACGATGACTGCGACCACTGCAAACGCCGCGCGAGCGAGCGATTTGCCGATGCGATCGAGGTTTTTCTGTAACGGCGTCTTCGCAGTGTCAACTTCTTCAAGCATCCGCGCGATCTTGCCGAACTCGGTCGCCATGCCGGTGGCCACGACGAGTGCGCGGCCGCGGCCGTACGTAACCGCAGTGCCGGCAAACGCCATGTTTCGTTGATCGCCCGTCGGTAATTTCTCTTCCGGAAGCGCGTTTGAGTGTTTTTCGACAGGCGCGGATTCACCTATCAGCGCCGCCTCGACTGTTTGCAGATTTACTGCTTCCGACAAACGCGTGTCGGCAGGAACTTTGTCGCCGGTCGACAAAACAACGACATCGCCGGGCACGAGTTCGCGTGCGGGAACGCGTTGATCGCGTCCATCGCGGATCACCGTCGCCGACGGCGCCGCCATTTCGCGCAGTGCTTCAATCGCGCGTTCGGCGCGAAACTCCTGAATAAAACCGAGGATCACGGCGAAGAGCACGATCACAGTGATCGCGATGGCTTCGACGCCGTGACCGAGAAACGCGGAGAGTGCTGTGGCGAGCAGCAAAATAATGATGAGGACGTTTTTGAACTGTTCGAGCAGGATGGTCCATGGTGAGACGTGAGATCGGGCCTGGAGTTCGTTTGGACCAAACTCCTCCTGCCGCTCCGTGACCTCTTCAGAGCTGAGTCCATCGGGACTCGACTCCAACTGTTTAAAACTCTCTTCTGTAGTTAATGTGTGCCAGGCCGGACTACCAGATTTCGGCAAGCGAACCATTCATCGATCCTTTCGCGCGTCATGCAGTTGAACGAATAACGTCGCGCTAAAAGGAAAAACCTCTTGCGCGCCGCATAGCCGCAAAAGGTCTTGGTCGTGGAGCTGAATGTTGCCCTACCCGATGCGCCGGGGCTCTGCGTTGAGCACCGTGTTGACGGCGGACCGGACCGGAGTGGGTGACCTACTCCCCTTTTTCGTATCGAGATTCTACAGAGGTACTATCACTGTGTCCACTAGCAGAACATTTATCGTACGGCTTCGGCGTGAAAACGGCCACAGACTTACACGGACGTACACGAACAGACAGTCCTAAACTGTTAAGCACCAATCCGTGTTTGTCGGTGGCATTTACCGTACGCGCTTTTCAAATGGCGCAAAAGATTTTATCTTCATCGTGTTCGACACCAGCGGCTATGCCGCAACAGATTAACAACAATTCATAATCCGGCGGCAGGAGGGCTCCAATGCGCAGGCTCCGTCAAGCAGTTTCTTCGGTGGCGGTTGTGCTGACACTTCTGTGCGCGACTGCCTCCGCTCAGGACGCAACGAACGCGTCTGAGTTACCACGCTTTCAGCAAGTCAGCGAGAAACTGTTTCGCAGCGGACAGCCACGCGACGGCGCGCTCAGCAGGCTGCGCGAACTCGGCATCAAAACGATCATCAATCTGCGCGGTCGCAGTGCGCAAACCCGAGCAGAAGAAGCGGAAGCCCGCGCGCTCGGATTCAATTACTACAACGTTGCGCTTCCAAATTGGGGACGGCCTCAGGACTCGCA
>DATELP010000245.1:0-5929 GCA_035276425.1 Pyrinomonadaceae bacterium | reverse complement strand
GAACCGCGCGCGCACGATCAGTCCCGCATGATGCCGCTTCTTCACGCGGTAAATGATTTCTTCTTCAACATACGCGGACGTATCCGGTTGCTCCTGCTTCGCGAGCGACAAAACTATTCCCGCATATTCCTTGCGCGCCGGTGAAACTCTCACACTCGACTTGCCGTCACCGATCTCCAGCTTGGCCCACTCACGCCACAGATTCACACCCGACGCAGCTTCCAGCACTTCAGCAATGTACGCACCGCCGACACGCGCCGCGATCTCCAAAAAGTAAAACTGTCCGTCAGCGTCGCTTTTGATGAACTCAGCGTGCGTCGCACCGCGTTCCAGTCCAAGCGCCTTGATCAGTTTCTTATTCACCTGAAGCAGCGCTTTCTCGTCAGCCGAACCGCGCGCGCACGTTCGCGAGATGTACGCGCCGCCCTGATGGGCCACCTGCATCGGCGGGCGTCCATACTGATTCGTTCCCGCAAACACGACCTTGCCGTCGTTCACCAGCGAATCGACGTGAAACACCTCGCCGGGAATGAAGCGCGCGAGCACATAATAAGACGCACGTTCGCGCAGGTTCTCACGCGCGTTCATCTCCTCGATCGCTCCCCAAACGTCGTTTGGCTGATCGACTTTCTTGATGCCGATGGCGGACACGTCAGAACGCGGCTTGATCACCCACGGACCGGGGACGCGTTCCATGTATTCGTGCACTTCTTCCTGATTCATCAGTTGCACAAACTCCGGCACCCGGATTCCGCCGCTCTGACTGTGTACGGCCATCGAGAGCTTGTCGCGGAAGATCTTCGCGCGCGAACTGCTCAAACCTTCCAGACAAAGATGCTCGCGCATCAGCGCCGCGGTGACGACGTCAAACTCCTCCAACGCCACAACGCGATCGATTCGTCGGTTGCGTCCCAGAAAAGCAAGCAGATCAATGAACAACACCGGCCCGGCGTCGTTTGGCACCGCGATCAGATCGTCAAGAGACTCGCGCGGCCAGTCTTCAGTGAGCATCTTCTCCTTGGTTATAAGGACCACGTGACAACCGTGAGCCTTACATTCGCGGATAAAATCGACGCCCTTGAAATAGGTCGCCAGGCACACAATATTAAGCGGGCGGTTCTGAGGTTCCGGCATTTCGCTCAATATAGCCTCTTTTCAGGTTTGCGGTCACCTGTTAAGGTATGCGCGAAGATCGTTAGTCCTGTTACTCTCCCAAAACCAAAGATGATAATTAAAGGTCCCTATCCGGACGTACACATTCCAGAAACTGCCCTGACACCGTTCGTGATGCACCGTGCCGCGGAACTGGCTGATAAAGCGGCTCTGATCGATGGTCCAACAGGCCGGACACTTACCTACGCGCAATTCGCCGACGCGATCGCGATCGTCGCGCACAATCTCGCGGAGCGTGGTTTCCAGAAAGGCGACGTGCTCGGCATTCTGAGTCCAAACTGTCCCGAGTATGGCATCGCCTTCCACGCCGTTGCGACGCTCGGCGGTATCGTAAGCCCGATCAATCCGCTCTACACGCGTTACGAGATCGCACATCAACTAAAAGACTCCGGCGCACGTTTTCTCATCGCCACAACGATGTGTATCGACCGCGCCAGTGAAGCTGCCCAGGACGCAGGCGTCGAAGAGATCTTTGTTTTTGGCCATACCGAACGCGCGACGCCGTTTGCCGAACTGCTCATCGACAACGGCCGCGCGACGCAAGTCGAGATCAACCCGAGCGAAGACCTCGTCGCGCTTCCCTATTCAAGTGGCACGACCGGATTGCCGAAAGGCGTGATGCTGACGCATCGCAATCTCGTCGCGAACCTCTGCCAGATGGAAGGTCTCTGCTACTTCTACGAAGACGACACGCTGATCTGCGTGTTGCCGCTGTTTCACATCTACGGCCTGGTCGTCGTGCTCAACATGGGACTCTACACCGGCGCGACTGTGATCACGATGCCGCGCTTCGAACTCGAGACGTTTTTGAAAGCGGCGCAGGATTACAACGTGACTCTGGCGCACATCGTACCTCCGATCGTGTTAGCGCTCAGCAAGCATCCGATTGTCGACAACTACCAGTTGCCAAAACTCAAAACGCTCTTCTCCGGCGCCGCTCCACTCGGCGAAGATCTGACGCGCGCTTGTATGGATCGTCTCGGTTGCGTCGTGCGACAAGGCTACGGCATGACTGAAACCAGTCCGGTCACGCACTCATCACCCGCACCACCGCACGAACTGAAGTTCGGATCGGTCGGCGTGCCCGCGCCGAACACTGAGTGCAAGATTGTCGATCTCGAAACCGGTGAAGCATTGCCGCCGGGACAGCGTGGTGAGGTTTGCGTTCGGGGGCCGCAGATCATGAAAGGCTATCTCAACAGTCCTGACGCAACGGCACAGACGATCGATCCGGAAGGCTGGCTGCACACGGGCGACATCGGTTACGCGGATGAAGATGGCCACTTCTTCATCGTCGACCGCGCGAAGGAACTGATCAAGTACAAAGGTTTTCAAGTGCCGCCGGCAGAGCTTGAAGCGGTGCTGTTAACGCATCCGTGCATCGCCGACGCCGCGGTGATTCCCTGTCCCGACGACGAAGCAGGCGAAGTGCCAAAGGCGATCGTGGTGATGAAACAGCCCACAGAGCCGGAAACGATTCTCGAATACGTATCGGAACGCGTCGCGCCACACAAGCGCATCCGCTACATCGAGTTTGTCGACAAGATCCCCAAATCGCCTTCAGGAAAAATTCTGCGACGCGTTTTGGTGGAAACGGAACGCGCGAAAACCGCTTAGGAACTTCATCCAAAGATTACGCAGATTCCAAAACCAGTCTGTGTAATCTGTGGATAGCAGTGTCTGGTGTGTTTCACGCCGTGTTTGTGATATTTTTTCTGCCTGAATTTCTGAGGAGGGATGACATGTATTTTCGTCGTTTATCTTTCGCGCTCCTGACTCTCGTGTTCGCCGCTGCGCCGCTCGCCGCACAGGTGCAAAAGACCGCCGATGCGTGGCCGGAATGGGAAACTATCACTCCCGAGGGCGAAGAGTTCACCGTCACGATGCCGAAAAACCCGACTAAGGAATCTGAGAAGTTTCCCTATCACAAGATGGAGCTGAATACGCGCCTCTACCTGGCCAAATCCGCCAGCGGCCCGATCCTGGCGATCGCATCGTTCAGCGGCATCAAAGCGAATCCGGCGCAGTACACTGACTTTCAACGCTTCAATTCTTATATCGATGCCTTCAAGGATTTCTTTCCGCCGAAGGTGCGAACAAAAGACACTGCGATCACCAAGCTCACGCCCATAAGCAGCAGGCCGTTCAACGGTCACCCGGGCCGATCTTTCAAAGCGTCGATCGGCGAGCTGAACGGAGTGGTACACGCTTTCATCACGCGTAAACGCTTCTACGCAATCGTTTCGCTCAATACTAAAAAGGACGACGCGCTCGAAGAGAAGTTTTTGAGTTCCTTCACGCTGCCCGAACGCGAAGCCGACGCACCGAAGAATGCGTCCACAGCCGCGAACGATACGCCGCCACAGGTAGAACAATCCGGCAACGAACAAACGCTTGAAGGACGACCGGCCAGCGCCGAGCAAAGACAGGCCGCGCAAAAGAATTCAGACCTGCAAACCGACGTGGGCACCACCCCGGGATCCGTACCGAGGAAAGAAGGAGATCCGGGCGCTGGTGGTGAAGTGGGTCAACCACAGCAGAACCCGCAAGATCCTGCTGCCCAAAAGCGGCCGCTCAATGGCGGCATGCTCAACGGCAAAGCCATCTACATGCCGCGTCCTGAAGCCCCGGGCGATGCGAATGGCATCGTGTTGGTCCAGGTATTGATCGACGAGCAGGGAACGGTGATCGACGCGAAAGCCGTATCGGGTCCACAAAACCTGCATGCGGTATCAGTAAGCGCTGCCCGTCTCGCGCGGTTTATGCCGACACTGCTGTCGGGAGTGCCGGTGCAGGTTGCGGGCACGTTGAGCTACAACTTCGTGCGCTCAAACTGAAGAAAAGCAATCTGCGTAATCTGTGGTTCCAACGCCCTTAGATGAAGAGCACGCTCAAGCGACTCGACTCGGTTCACGCCGAACTGAAGACTACGATTAACGGCGTCGATCCTGCATTACTCTCCACGCGTCCGGAGGAAAACGAGTGGAGCGTCGCCGAGATCATCGAGCATCTCTGTCTCGTCGAAGGGGCAGTGATGAAAGGCATCAAGAAGAAGCTGGAGCAACCGCCGGTCAAGGTTGGTTTCCTGAGGAAGTTCTTCCCGATGCGCATCGTGTCGCTGCGAATGAAACGTCTTCAGGCGCCGAAGCACGTGCAACCTGCGAACGATTTGCCGCCGCTGGACGAATTGCTCGCTAAGTTCGACGCGTTGCGCGCAGACACAAAAGCGTTCTGCATCAAGGAAGGCCCGCGGCTCAATCAGGTTAGCCTGAAGCATCCGTACTTTGGCGACATGGACGGAGCCGCCGCGGTTTCCATGGTTGCTTTCCACGAACAACGCCACTTAAAACAGATTCGCGAAACCATTAAGAAACTGACTAACTGACAACCTATGCCCGTAACTGCTACGTCGTGCCCTGCCTGGTCCATCTCCGGCTTTCTTGAAGTTCGTGATGGACATCTGACCATTGATGGCGTTGACGCCCTGGAACTGGTGAAGCAGTTTCACTCGCCGCTTTTTGTTTTTTCCGAAACGCGCATTCGCAACAACATCGCCCGGCTGCAACACGCCGCGAGCGTCGTCGATCGCCCGATCAAGTTTTGCTACGCGTCTAAAGCAAACTCAAACATGGCGATCCTCAAAGCCGTACTCGACGCGGGCATAGACGTTGAGGTCAATAGCGGCGGCGAACTCTTCAAAGCCTTGCGCGTGGGTTTTCGTCCCGATCAGATCATCTTCAACGGCACGAGTAAGTCAGACGACGAGCTCGACGATGCAGTGCGCGCCGGAATCTACGCGATCAATATCGACTCGCTTTACGAGATCGAGCTGGTGGAAAAGTCAGTCGAACGTTTGCGTTCGCAAGGTGAAGAAATCGCGCCCGCACGCATCACTTTGCGACTCGTCCCGGAGATCGGCACGCGTTCGCACCTCGGCTTGCAAACCGCGCTGCTGACTTCCAAGTTTGGCATCTCTTCTTCCGAAGTTCTCGCTGCGTTTCGTCGCGGCTTGCAGAATCCTGATTTGGTGAAGGTTTGCGGTATTCATATTCACGTAGGTTCGCAAACTCCCGACGTCGAGCCGTTTGCTGAAGCGTTCAGAAGCATGTGGGAACATCTCGTCACGATTCATAACGAGACCGGTCACACGCTCGAACACATAAATCTCGGCGGCGGCATTCCCGTGAACTACCTGCGCGACCGCACACAAGCAGAGGATCTTCCCGAACACGAACGCGACATGCTCGGCGCGGAACTCGAACCGTCGGTCGTGCTCACGGAAGCGTTGCGCGTCGCACGCGAATCAGCACGCGCGGCGAATGCGGAACATCTGCTGGACCAGGTCACGATTCTGCTCGAACCCGGCCGCAGCGTCATCGCCGATGCCGGACTCGTGCTGACGACGGTGCGCAACATCAAGACGCGTCCCGAAACCGGCGACGTGTGGCTGCTCACCGACGCGGGCTACAACATCATGCTCTCGATGAATAATTACAAGTGGTACTACCACCTGATTTCCGCGTCGCGAGCTGACGCGCCTTACGCACGCGAGTACAAGGTTGCTGGTCCACTCTGCGACTCCGGCGACGTTTATTTCGACATCGAGCGCGAAGGACGCCTCCCTGACTACCGCAAACTTCCCGCCGACGTTCTTCCCGGCGAAGTGCTCGCCCTGCTAAACTGCGGCGCGTACTCGCTGGCGCAAATGTTTCACTACAACGGACGGCCACTCCCCGCCGCGATCCTGATCGCTCGT
>DATELP010000244.1:0-21448 GCA_035276425.1 Pyrinomonadaceae bacterium | reverse complement strand
CGCTCAACCTTTCAGGTCCATTGGTGAAGGGCGTCCGCGAGTACTAAGCCACTGAAAGCTTGTGTCTGTAGGCGGAATAGGGTGTAATCTGCCGGTGAGGAGATGCAGTTAAGCATGAAACACCGGCTTTTTCCCTTGGTTTCTGTAGTTATTGGCCTGACTGTGGCCAGCGTTCTGGCCCAGGATATCAGCGGCGGCGGCAGTTTGGTCCGCGACATCACAGGCGGCGCCGCGCTGATCTTTCGCGCCCCAACAAACCCGTCAGTTCACATGGCGTCCGGCGGCCAACAAGGTCCCGGCGGTGGACGCATCAAGCGCCAACCGAAACCGCCAGTACGCCAACAAGATGTGATCATCGCTAAAGCAAACGCCGCTCGCAGCGCTCCGAAGCCGCGTTACGACGAAGCCGAGGAACAGTATCGACTAGCGGCGCAGATCGCGCCTGATGATGCGCGTGCGTTTGCGGGCCTCGGGAATGTTTATGTGGACCAGGGAAAGTTTTCGCAGGCGGTAGACGCTTACCAGCAGGCGATCAAAGTGAAACCGGATTACGCTGGTGCTTATCTGCCGTTGGCGTTTTCATTGGCGCGGTTGAATCGTTATCCGGAAGCGATCGACGTTTATCAGCAAACGTTGAAGTTTGATGCGACGAGTCCGGAGGTCTACAACAATCTGAGTTTTGCTTACAACCACAGCGGCCGTTATCAGGAAGCAGTGGACTCGAGCGAGAAGGCGATCAAGTTGTTGGGTGAAACCGGAGAGGCGTACAAACAAGGCTTTCAGGAGCGCAACGAGATCCGCTCCTATGCTTACAAGAACCTCGGCAATGCGTACAGTGGTTTGAAGCGTTATGACGAGGCGGCGAACGCTTTGAAGAAGGCGTTGGAGATCGAACCGAAGAACGCTTCCGCGCAATTCAATCTCGGTTTGACGCTTTACACGGCGGGCCGCTACTCCGAAGCGATTGAGGCTTACAAGGAAGTGATCAAGCTCAGGCCGCAACTGGCCCAGGCTTACTACAATCTCGCGCTTACTTACGTGGCGATCAATGACAAACCCTCCGCCCTGGCCCAATACGAAACGCTCAAGGGGCTGGATGCGGAGATGGCGAAGCAACTCTACGCCAGCATTAAGTAGGACCTTATGAATAGGTCCTATACGTCCTATAGGACCTATATTCCCTATCACTTAAACGGATTCCGCTCCGGCGCTTCATCATGATGAGAGATCGTGTGGAGCAGGCCGCGCACGAAAACATTGAGCATCGGGATTCGGTGACGGATCCAGATGCGCATCGGATCGGGCCGCGCGCCAAGACGCGCTTTCGGTTCCAACGCCGTGCGCCCCAGAGACAGTCGCGAGCAGCCGAGTTTGATCGCATCGTCGACCACCGCCTGTAACAACCGGAAGTAGATCGGAGCCGTCGCGTTGGTTTCGCGATCGAAGCCGATGTAATAACCCACCGCTGTTTCACCATCACGCACCGTCGTCACAAAACCCAAAACCTGGCCGTCGCGCTCGGCGATCGTGCAACGAAGATCTGACCCAAACGTTGCCGCGAGCGTGGGAATGAATTCCGGCCGCAGTGTGACGAGCCGGAGACGCGCGTTTTTATGTGTCTGCATGTAGAGAGCGTGCAGTGCGTCTGCGTGTTTGTTGACGTCGTCCGGATTGCTCAGATGCGTGAGTTGCAGACCTCCTGCCGCGAAGTCTTTCTCGATCTGTTTCGCAGACTTCCGATAGCGCGAAGTCAGGCTCGCCATGTAATCGTCGTAAGTTTTCCACTTCGGCGAGATCTCGAGCACCATGTTTGGTTCGGTTTCGAGTGCGCGATAGGAAAATCGCGACAGCGCGCCGGCGCCATCGACGTAACCGTCGGTGATGTCTTTGATCATCACGAAGCTGGCCGTGCCGAGAAGTTTGTCGCTGCGACGGATACGATAGAGCGCTTCGGCAACCGCGGGCCACAACGCTGCTGCGTCTTCACCGGGCGCAAACGCGACACCGTGTTGTCCCCACGAAAGCAGGTTTCCACACACGAGCATTTTCTCTTCCAAACGTTCGAGCGGCGTGGTGGCCTTGTTCTTGTTACTCGACTTGCTCATGCGCGACAGCGTGACACTCACCGACTGCGCCGCTACGGCTGCGACCGGCTCGTCGCCTCTAAAGACCATCGCGTAACGCTGGTGCAAATTTTCCGGTCCCGCTTCTTCCAGCACGCGTAGATAACGGCGCGAAAGAAACATCGACGACTGCGCCGTTATCGCGTCCCAGCGCACGGGATCGAGATAGTCCACGCGGTCGGCAAGTGCAAAACCGAAACCGCTCGGACGGTGGCGTTCCTGATGATGATCGCGCAGGCTGCGTGCTTTGTTTACGAGTTTGTCGAGGGGGTTGAGGCGTGGCATGTTCAGAGTTCGTCGAAGGTTTCGACCGTCTGGTATTGAGCCGCGTCTTCCTGTGGCTGGTTGCCGGGTCTGATTGAGAGAACGGTTTTCATTCCGGCCTCACCCGCGGCTGACAGTTCGCTCACCACGTCTGAAATAAAAAGTACTTCGCTCGGCGGGAGTCCAATCGTTTCCGCGATGCGCCGGTAGCTCTCGGCTTCGCCTTTCTTGCCGACGCTGGTGTCGAAGTAATTGCTGATGAACGAAGTGAGATCTCCGGCTTCGGTATGTGCGAAAAGAAGCTGTTGCGCGAGTACGCTGCCCGAGGAAAAGATGCTGATGGTCAAGCCTGAGACGCGCCAACGCGCGAATGCCGGAGCGACGTCTGGAAAAACCTGAGAACGCAGCGTGCCGTCGGAGTAGCCCTCGTGCCAGATCTTTCCTTGCAGAGATTTAAGACCGGTTGACTTGCGATCGAGGTCGATGAGCCAGCTGCTGTAGCTCACGACTGAGTCGATCGCGTTTGTAAGAGGCGGTGGTTGGTTGCCGTTGCGCAAATCGGCAGCGTGTTCTTCGCGCAGGAGTTCGACGTCTTTGCGGACGTCATCCGTCGCGGCGTGTTTCGCCAAATAGTCTTTCACGTGCGTTCGCGCGTAGGAGAAGAGCACGTCGTGAACAAACGCGATGGGCGTGGTCGTGCCCTCGATGTCGAGAACAATGCCGCGAATGCCGGCGATGGAAGTAGTCTTTGGACTCACGATGCGATCGACTGTGGCACGTGCGAAAGGCCGAAACAGACCGGCAGAAAGCCTTCGTCAACGTGGCTGTCGGTGTAATGAGGCGTCCAGCCCGCGGTGTCCTGGAACAAGCGGATTGCGCGAATGCGTCGATCGGCGCAGAGATTGAACCAGTGCAAGGTGCCGCGCGGCACGCGAATCAGATCGCCTGCTTCGACTTCGATCGCCAGCACTGTTCCAGCCGTTGTGTGAATGTGAAAGAGACCGTGCCCGGCGATGGTGAAGCGCACTTCGTCTTCGTCGTGCCAGTGTTCGCGGTTGAACTTCGCCAGCATTGCTTCGAGACCCGCGGTGTTGGGATCGACGTCGATCACGTCGGCGGTGACGTAGCCGCCGCGTTGTTTTAGTTCATCGATCTCGCGCGAGTAGGCGCGCAGGATCTCTTCCGCGGGCGCGTCGTCTGCGACCGGATGTGATGGGTTCCAACGTTCGTAGTCGATGCCGTGGCTCGCGAGCAGGGAAGTGATCTCTGCATGGGTGCTCACGGTCTTGTTTTCATTAGCGATTGTTGCGATGGTTACTACGGCCATAAAGTTCAAGCCTCTTTTTTGACTAGTAATGTTCGCCCGAGTGTTTCGAGCAGGAATTCGAGAATCTCGATGTGCCGCCTTGCCTGCGACAGGTTGTCGCCCCACGTGTAGAGCCCGTGACGTTCGAGCAGGAAACCGTGCGCTGAAGTGTGGGTGTTCAGTGTTTCCTCGACTGTGTCGGCGAGCGTGGACATGTCTTGGGAGTTCTTGACGATCGGTAGCCACTCGCTGTGATCGTGTGTGCGCACGCCTTGCAATCCCTTCAGCATCTCGTAGCCTTCGATGGTAACACCCCCTTGGCTCCCGTAGAGATCGGAAAGCATTGTGTTCCAGACGGAGTGTGTGTGGAGCACGGCGCCGGCGCCGCGTGTTTGGACGATGCGGATGTGCAAGAGGGTCTCGTCTGACGGTTTCGCGTTGTGATCGCTGACGATGTGCGCGTGCTCGTCGATTGTGAGCACTTGCGCGGGGTCGAGTTCGCCTTTGTCGATACCGCTCGGACTCATCGCGAGCCGCAGTGGTTCGCGTTGCACAACGACGCTCAGGTTGCCGCTGGTGCCGAGCAGCCAGCCGCGCGCGTGAAGACTTTTGGCGATAGATGCGAGACTTGTGGAGACATTTTCAGACACGCAGCAAAGATGCTACCAAATGCACCTTTCGCGCAAGTGTGAGCCGCAAAGAAGCACAAGAAAGTTTGTGCTTCTTTGCGGCTATGAGCCGATTACCGGCGGGCGACACCGATCTTGCGCTGCACCAGTTCCTCAACGTTGAGGGGCGCGCCATCGGCTTTTGCTTCGCGAATGTACTTGGCGTCGATCTTAAAGATGCGCAGTTTTACGAGGTCTTCGATCTCGAGGTTAGTTAAGCCTTCGTTGCGCACTTCGCTAATAAACTCGGGCGTGACTTTGAAGATCTGCATCTTCACCAGGCTCTCAAACGGCTCCTTCTGGAAACCCATCTGACTCACTTGCCTGGCAAACTCGGCGTCGATCTTGAAGATCCGCGCTTTCACCAACTCTTCCATGCCGAGGTTTTCGAAACCACTCGCTTTCATCTCGCGCGCGAACTTCGCGTCGATCTTGAAGATGGCGGCTTTGAAGAGGTCGTCGGTCTTGAGTTTGTCGAAACCGGCGGAGAGCAGGTCGTCGGCGAGCGCGGTCGTGACGTTCAGCGTGGTCGCGGCGAAGAGTTTGTTTTCACCACGACGATCGTCGATGTCGTCGTTCATGCCGGTCTCGAAATCAAAACCGCGGCTCTTCATCGCCGAGACGAACGAGAGGTTACCGGTGAAGCGAAACGTGCCGGAGCCCTTGCCGTCTTGAAAAGTGCCTTCACAGTCGATTCGTCCGGCTTCGCGCACCAGACTGAAATTCACCGCTCCGCCGTTGATGGCTTGCTCACGCGTCAGGCCCTGAAGGTCAGAGAAATCAAAGGTCTGTCCCATCTGGTTGCGATGACCTTTACTATTCCGCTCCAGGCTGAGGTGAATCTTGTTATCTTTCTCTTTGTTAACCGAGGCCGTCCAGGTGCCGGTCAACTGGCTCTGCGCCTCAACGTCCGAAACTGCAACCCAACCGGCGACAGCCAAACCAGCCACCACCAGCAAACCCAAAACGACGCGTATCGAAATTTTCGCCATATCCGACCTCCGAGAAGACATTGTGCTTTCAAATTAGAAACACCACGAACGGTGCTTTGTGACGAAAATCCCCAGCCAAAGCCACAAAAGGCACAAGAAGCACAAGAGGCACAAGAAGCATAAAGGATTTTGGGTAACACTTTTCTACTTCTTGTGCCTTTTTGTGGCACACATACATTAAGTCAGAATTGTGAGGAACCGGATTTCACTTAACGCGAGTACTTAGCCATCAATTCTTCGTACGAAACTGTCGTCACTTCACGTGCTTTATAGGCATTCCAACGCTTGCGGGCCTCGGTCTGGAAGAGTTCTGATTTCCGAGACAAGGCTGTCCGTTCGCGTGGTCATATCCTTAGTGCCAGACCTATACATCAAGTCGCCACAGCGGTGGCACGCGAGATGCCATCCATTGCTGTAGCGGCCCGGGAAGGCTGCTTTGGTTGCGTGTTTGGGGCGGGAAAGAATGGCCTTTGGCAGACTCCGGTGCTGAACGCCCCACCAAACATCTCTCAGCCCCAAAAGACTCTCATGTTCCGAAGAACACTCACATCCGTCGCTCTTGCCCTGACTCTCATCGCCCTCGCGGGGGTGGGGTCGGCCCATGCGCAACAGCCACAGACGATCATCGAGTCGTTCGTCCAAGCTGAGTCGCGGTTGAGGGAAGCACTCACTCAACACACCTTCAAGCGCGAGGTCGTGTTGCAAACCATCAGTTCGAAAGGTCAGGTCACCGGAGAGTACGTGCGCAACTCGGAATTCGTCTTCGACGACCGCGGCAATCGTATCGAGCGCGTCACGTACCATCCGCCGTCATCGATTCGCGAGATGCGCATCACTAACGAAGACATCCAGGACCTCGCGGGCGCACAGTTGCTCGGCGTCGACATCGCCGAGTCAGGTAAATACAACTTCAACTACCGCGGAGAAGAGTTACTCAACGGAATGCGCGTCTACGTGCTGTACGTTGAGCCTGCCACCAAACCAAATCCGCAGCGCATGAGTGAAAGATATTTTCGCGGCTCTGTGTGGATCGACGCCGCCACCTTTCAAATCGTGAAAGTCAGAGGCATCGTCGAGCCACAGGGCAAGCAACGTTTCCCACTGTTCGAGACGTGGCGCGAGTCGGCCGGTGCGACATTCGCCTTCCCCAGTCGCACCGAAGCCGACGACGTTCTTCATTTTCCCAATCGCAATGTGAACTATCGCATTCGCGTGCGGTACTACGATTACAAACTCTTCGTGAGCACTGTCAGCGTCAAGGAACTGGATGAACCCGGCAACTGACGCTCTCGCAACCCGACCATGAAACACATCTTCGCAACTCTTCTCATCGCAATCGCGTTCACGAGCGTCTGCGCGCAGGAAAAGGCGCAGAACTGTGTCGTCAACCACAATGCGCCGCCGGCAAATTCTTATTACTGGCCACCCGATGCGAACGTAAGAGTCTATTTCATGCGCGGCATGTTTACGCCCGAACAACGCCAAATGCTTTTCGCCGCCATGAGTACGTGGTCCGAAGCCGCCGCCGAGGCTGGCGCAGGTGTGAAGTTCTCCTACGCCGGCGAAACCGACGAACTCTCACAATGCAACCCGTGCCTCACTGTCACCCGCCGCGAAGTCAACAAGCAGGACAGCAAACACTACGCGTTCTTCAATCCACTCAAGCAGGATCAAAACGGTCTGCTCGTCTCGGCGTGGATCGACTTCGACTTCGCTACCACCAAACCGCAGGCGCTACTCGGCTACATGAGTCACGAACTCGGCCACGGCATGGGCCTGTGGGATTGCACCACCTGCAAGAAGAACAAAACGATCATGAACGCATTTCCCGGAGTTAACAGCGACAACGGTCTAACCGCGCCGTCGCAGTGCGACGTTGAAGTCGTGCGCAACGTGTACCAGCTTCACCGTCGAGTTGAGAACAATCCCGTCGCCGAGAAAGGCGCAAGAAAGGAGTAAACATGACGAGAATCGCCCCCCTGTTATTTGTCCTGCTCGCCGCCGGTTGGATTCTGAACGTGGACCGCAGGCACGCAGTACGAGTTTCTGTAGTCGAGTACAAGTGAAACTCATGTTGCCAGTCGCGCAATTACAAGCTAACGACACCAACGTTCTGGGAGCACATCTCCCCGACGCCGCCGCGCGACGCATCCTGGTCGTCGACGACGACGAGTTTATCCGCAACATGTTTTCCGATTACTTAAACCGGAATTACATCGCATCGACCGCCGCCTCCAGCGACGAAGCCCTCGCCGAACTCGCAAAAGAAAACTACGGTCTCGTCGTTTCTGACATCCAGATGCCTGGCCGCAACGGCGTCGAACTCCTGCGTGAGATTCGTCTTCGTTATCCGGACACCGCGGTAATCATGATCTCGGGCATCGATCGTCCGCAGCGTATTCGCGACGCGCTGCAACTCGGCGCCGTCGATTACCTCGTCAAACCGTGCGAACTCGAAGTGCTGAGTTTTGCAGTCGAGCGCGCACTCGAACGTCGCGAACTGACAATAACGGCGCGCAGTTATCGCGCCGACCTCGAGCGGCAAAATATCGAATTGTCAGAACGCAAGGCTGAGTTGGAACGGCTGCAAGCGCAGATCGTCCACAGCGAAAAAATGGCTGGTTTGGGCCAGCTCGCCGCCGGCATTGCTCACGAGTTGAACAATCCCGCCGGCTTTATCTACGGCAACATGGATCTGATTCGCGGTTATCTCGGCCGCCTCGAACTGATCCTCTCAATTTACGAACGAACCAAACTGCCGGAGCCGGAAGCGTCAGAACTGGAAATCACGAAAAAGGAAATTGGCTACGATCTGTTGTTACCGGATCTGCGTTCGATGATCGGCGACTGTCTCGAAGGCGCCGAACGCATCCGCGACGTGGTTCAGAACCTGCGATTGTTTTCCCGGCTCGACGATGCGGAGTTCAAGCCTGTCGATTTGCACGAGAGTCTCGATTCAACCATTCGACTGCTCTCGCGCTATTACGGCGTCGGCGTCCGACTGGTGCGCAAATACGGCAAGCTGCCGTTGGTCCATTGTTACGCCGGGCAGTTGAATCAGGTCTGGACCAACCTGCTGGTGAACGCGGCGCAGTCGATCGACGGCGAAGGAGAAGTGTGCGTTTCCACCACCGTCGAGAGTAAAACGGCAGTCATCAGGATCAGCGACACGGGTTGCGGTATCGAGCCCGAACACATCAACCGGATCTTCGATCCGTTCTTCACGACCAAGCCTGTCGGCGAAGGTACCGGCCTCGGCCTGTCCATCAGTTACGGAATTATCGAAAAACACGGCGGCTCCATCACCGTCGAAAGCAAACCGGGAACCGGCAGCACCTTCAGAGTCTCAATTCCGATCGAAAACCATAGGAGTAGTTACAATCAATGACTTACAAGCTTTTAATCGTCGACGATGAGCAAGCAAACATCCGTTTGCTGGAGCGCCTTTTTCGACCGGACTATTTCTGCCTGACCGCTTCTTCGGGAGAAGAGGCGTTTGAACTCCTGGACCAGCACGAGGTCGCAGTCATCATCACGGACCAGCGCATGCCTGGAATGAACGGCGTCGAGTTGTTGAAACGAAGCGCCGCTCGCCGTCCGCACATGGTCAGGATTCTCCTCACGGGTTACACCGATCTCGAGGCGCTGATCGAAGCAGTGAACTGCGGGCTGGTTTACATGTACATCAACAAGCCGTGGAACAACGACGATCTGAAACTGCGTGTCAGTCGTGCGGTCGAGCATTACGAAACCAACAAGCGTCAGCATTCGCTCGCGGCAAACAACGAGCGTCTCAACTCGCGGCTGAAAGACATGAAGTTGGGCTTTGTTCGCGCGATGGCTTCGGTGGTTCAGTTGAAGGACGAGTTTCTTTACGAACACGGTTCGCGCGTGAGTAAGTGTGCGATCACTCTGGGCGAGAAACTCGGGTTGAGCGCGGAGTTGATGTTAGACCTGACGGCGGCAGCGTTTCTGCACGACATCGGCGTTGTCAGTGCGGCCGCGCAGGTAATGCCTTACAAGAACGCCGAAAGCGCGGCGCGGATCGTCGGCTGCATCACGGAGTTTAAGGACGCGGCGGACATCATTCGTTACCAGTATGAGAACTTCGACGGCAGTGGTTCGCCGCTCGGATTGATCGGCGATCAGATTCCGTTAACCGCGCGTGTGCTGCGCGTGGCGAAAGAGTTTGATTTGATGACCAATAAGAAGAACGGCACGCCTGGTCTGACTCCCGAGGAGGCGTTTGAACGTTTGCACGGCGGCAGCGGCCGAGAATTTGATCCTCACGTAGTGCTTACGTTTTCCGATCTCGTGCTAGAATGCGACGCAGACAGAGGTCCAATGACCGATAACGCGTGGTGTTCGTACACGATCGCCCCGTAAGTCCACGCATTTTGCTCTTCATCTTTTGAGCCTGAAAGTTAACTAGCGCCACACTCCCGGTGAACCCAGTATGCTGGAAAGTGGCACGGCGTCAGGCTGTTCTCTTGACGGTACCTTGACTCCTGGAGGTTTCCAGCCATGAGAGACAGGCAAGAAATGCGCGCGTTTGTGCGCTCCCTAATCGAAGCACAAGAAGCTGAACGGCGTCGGATTTCGATCGAGCTGCACGATCAGGTCGGGCAAATCCTGACTGCCGTCAAAATGAATCTTCACGCCCTGCGAAAAACTTGTAGTGCGCCCGAGACTCTGGCGTCGATCGAGGCAAACCTGAACGTGATCGACGAAGCAGTCGATCAGGTCCGGGATCTTTCCGTCGATCTGCGGCCGCTGCTTTTGGACGACTTCGGTCTCGTTGTGGCCGTTCGCTGGTATCTCGATCGGCAAGCGACGAACAATCGTGTGGCCGTTGAATTTCTGAGTCTGTCCGTGAAGGACGACGATCGTTTTCCCGCCGCTTTGGAAACTGCGTGCTTTCGCATCGTGCAGGAGGGCGTGACAAACATCCTGCGGCACGCGGGCGCGAACCGGATTTCCGTCAGATTGGAACGCACGGGCGATCAATTAAGACTAGTCATCAGTGACAACGGAATCGGTTTCGATCTGAACGCAGTGCGCGCCGCCCGGACGGCCGCCGTGACGTTGGGCCTGACGGGAATGGAAGAACGCGCTCAGGCAGTCGGTGGAACGTTGACCATCGACTCGACGCCGAGGCTTGGTACGCAGATCTGCGCAAGCTTCCCGTTAAGTGTTGAAAAAGTTCAAGTAGAACAAGCAAAATCCTCAATCGAGCGTGCCAGCGTTGAAACAGCGCTCAGGTAATTCCTGATTGTAGTATCAGGAAAATCCTGTCATGATGCTCAGGCTTCACGAACTTGCCCTACTCAAAGAACTCAGTAAGCATGAAGCCTATTCGTACCCTCATCGCCGACGACCACGCATTAGTGCGTGCGGGCATAAGAGCACTGGTAGAGAAAATTCAGGGAGTCCAGGTCGTTGCGGAAGCCGGTAAAGGCAGCGAAGCCAAAGAGTTTATAAGCAAGTTGCAGCCGGATTTAGTGCTCCTCGACATCACGATGCCCGACGGCAACGGCTTTGACGTCCTGTCACACGTCCGGGAAAAATTTCCGAAAACGCGAGTCATCGTCCTCACCGTCCACGAAGCGAGCGAGTATGCGATTCGGGCTTTGCGGGAAGGCGCCGCCGGTTTTCTCCCCAAGAGTGCTGCGAGCACGGAACTCGAAACCGCAATTGCCAAAGTCATGAAAGGCGACGGCTATATTTCCCCTGAAACCTCACAAAAAACGCTGCTCGAGGGTCTCAAGGGAACAAAAAAAGAATTGTTGGAGTCTCTCAGCCCGCGCCAGCGGGAGGTGCTGCGCCTGATTGCCGAGGGCCTGAACCGAAAACAGATCGCTCAGGAGCTGAAAATCAGCGTCAAAACCGTCGAGACTCACCGCTCGCAACTGATGGAAAGATTAGACATACACGACGTTGCGGGGCTTGTGCGCTATGCCATCCTGGTCGGGCTCATAGATGTAGAATAGTTGTCAATCAGAGTTTTCCCCCATCAGGAAATACCTGAGGTTTCCTTCAGGAATCTCCTCATTGCGCAGACTTTACCGACCGCGTTAGCCTAAACCCGCGATATTTGATTGACGCATAGCCCCACGCTCAATTGAATGCGGTTTCACTCAAGGCTCAAAACCTCACGTCATCGGGCTGGGCGGGCTATGAATCCGAGGGGATCGAGCGCCATCGTGCCCCAAGTTCAAATGTACAAAGCAGTTTCGGTTCAGCGAGATCCCTAAGCTCGGTACACGCGCAGAGTCTCGAACAGTCCTCGCGCGTGCAAAGGGGGGACGGCGACCAGGGCGAGGTTGCCGTCCCCTATCTGCAAACAATCAAGATCAGCGGCTAATCAAAGGGGTGTAATGCTTTCTTGTTTCAATCCATCATGAGTGCAAGCCATATCGGAAAGATTTTGGTGGTCGACGATGAAGTCGAACTCAAGAACGTTCTGGTCGAGGCTTTAGTCTCACAGGGTTATCAAACGACCGGTCTCAACTCCGGCGCCGAAGCTCTCGCGGCACTCCGCCTCAATGCCTACGACGTTGTGCTGACGGACCTGATGATGCCGGGCATGGACGGCGTTACGCTCGTACAAGAAGCGCTGCAAATGGATCCACACCTCGTCTGCATCGTGATGACCGGTCAGGGCACGATCCAAACGGCAGTCGACGCAATGAAAGTCGGCGCGTTTGATTACGTGCTCAAACCGTTTCGCGTGCAGACGTTGCTGCCGTTAGTGGCGCGGGCGATGAACGTCCGCCAGATGCAGCTTGAGAATTTACAACTGCGCGAGACAGTCGCAATTTACGAGTTGGCCCAAACGATTTCGCTCATGCCCGACCCGCAAACAGTCATCAACAAATTCGTCGACGCCGTTTTCAAGCAGACTGACGCTGACGAGGTTTCGGTTCTGCTGCCGTGCAACGACGGTACTGACGATTTGTACGTCGCAGCGGTGCGCGGCGCGAATCCCGATCGATCGAGCGGTGAACGTGTGCCCGGGAATTACCAGGAGATCAATTCGTCGTTTTCGATTCCGCTCCAGGTCGCTAACAAAGTCGTCGGCACACTGAGCATCAACGCGTCGAGCCGGTTGCGTCCGTTCACGGTCGCGCAGATGAAGGTGTTGACGATTCTCGCCGCAACTGCCGCGGCAGCGATTGAAAGCGCGTCGCGAGACGATCTGGAACAACAGTTACGGCAGTCGCAGAAGATGGAAGCGATTGGTCGCTTAGCCGGCGGGGTGGCCCACGACTTCAACAACTTGCTCACGGCTATCAACGGCTACAGCAGTCTCGCCTTACAACGCACCAATCCTGACGATCGCGTCCGAGGTTATCTCGAGGAAATTAAAAAAGCGGGGGAGCGCGCCGCGAATTTGACGCGGCAACTGCTTGCGTTTGGGCGCAAGCAGATGATGAAACCGGTCGTTCTCAATCTGAACGACATCGTTTCTGACATGAACAAGATGCTGCGCCGTTTGATCGGCGAAGACATTCGGTTCATAGCGAAGTTCGATCCGGAACTCAAACCGATCAAGGCCGATCCCGGTCAGATCGAACAGGTGCTCGTCAATCTCGTCGTCAACAGTCGCGACGCGATGCCACAGGGAGGAAACCTCACGATCGAGACTGCAAATTTCGATTGCGATGCGGAGTTTGCAGGGAAGCACCTCGGTCTCGCGCCCGGTCGCTACGTGATGCTCGCGGTGAGCGACAGCGGTTGCGGCATGGACGACAAGACCAAAGCGCGCATCTTCGAGCCATTCTTCACGACCAAAGAAAAGGGCCGAGGCACGGGTCTTGGTCTATCGACTGTCTACGGCATCGTCAAGCAGAGCGGCGGCAGTGTTTGGGTTTACAGCGAGACGGGCAAGGGAACAGTTTTCAAAGTCTACTTTCCACAATTACAGGAAGGCCCGGAGTTTTCGAAGGCCACGTCAATAGAAACGGTCGTACCGCGCGGCTCGGAAACCATTCTGCTGGTTGAAGACGAAGACGTCGTGCGCGGTTTGGCCCGGAAGATTCTGGAGCAGGCGGGTTACTACGTGCTCGACGCTCGCGGCAGTGAAGACGCGATTCGTCTGTGTCGCGAGCTTCCCGAGCCGATTCATTTGCTGCTGACGGACGTCGTGATGCCGGAGCGCAGCGGCAAAGAGATCGCGCAGTGTATGCAGAAGGTGCGGCCGTCAACACGCGTGCTCTACATGTCGGGATATACGGACGATGCGATCGTGCATCACGGAGTGCTGGATTCGGATGTTGAGTTTATTCAGAAACCGTTTACGCCGCTGGCGCTCGCGCGGAAAGTTCGCGACGTGCTTGATGCGAAGAACGGCAAATACCAGGCTGATGTCGGGGAGGACGCCAGGCGATGATGACTGAAACGTCGATCGACGTAAATAATTATCAGGCATTGGTAATTGACGACGAACCGCAAGTGCGCGAGTTCGTCGGTGACGTGCTACGCGGCGAAGGCTGGAACGTAGCGCTGTCGCCGTCTGCGGAAGATGCGTTTACGCGTGTGGGCGAAGCGCCGTGGTCGGTAGTGTTCTGCGATGTGATGCTCGGCGGCGCAAATGGTTACAGCGTGCTGCGACATTTCAAGGAGAAGCTGCCGGAAACGAAAGTCGTGCTGATGACCGGGCACGGCAGTGCGGCGGGCGCGTTGGATGCGACCGCGTTTGGCGCCTACGACTATTTACTAAAGCCATTTGGAGCAGACGAACTGCAATCGTTGTCGCAGGCATTGCGCGAGCAGTTGTCGGAGCATCCACAAAGATCCTCCCCCGCGAGGCGCGTGGCTGCGTACCACTCGGACATCGAATTGGTGGGCCGCAGCCAGGCGTTTATCGAGGTGATGAAGCAGGTGGGCCGTGTTTCAAACACGAACCTGCCGGTCCTGCTGACGGGCGAATCGGGAACCGGTAAAGAACTCGTTGCGTCTGCGATTCATCATCGCAGTGGACGTGCTGACAAGCCGTTTGTGGCAGTGAACTGCGGCGCGATCCCCGCGGAGCTGATCGAAGCGGAGTTGTTTGGTCATGTGAAAGGATCGTTCACCGGCGCCGATCGCGATCGTCGTGGTTTGTGGGAAGAGGCTGACGGCGGCACTGTGTTTCTCGACGAGATCACGGAGACTACGCCTTCGTTTCAGGTGAAACTTTTGCGGGCGTTGCAAATGGGTGAGATTCGGCGCGTTGGTGCGAATCAAACGTTGAAAGTGAATGTGCGCGTGATTGCGGCGAGCAATCGTAACGTCGATCAGGAAGTCACGGCTGGGAGGTTTCGCAACGACCTGTTTTATCGTTTGAATGCAGTGTCGATCGTGTTGCCGCCGTTGCGCGAACGTCCGGAAGACATTCCACCGTTGGCGCAGAGCTTTGCGGATCGGGTTTACTCGTTGAGCCCGCCGGTGAAGTTTTCCGCGGAAGCTTTGGCGCTGTTGGAGCGTTACAGTTGGCCCGGAAACATTCGCGAACTCGAGAATGCCGTGGTGCGTGCGGTGGCGATGTGCGATGGCACGATTCGCGTCAAGGATCTGCCGCAACGCGTGCGCAACTACACGCAGAAGCACACGGAGAACGGTTCGACGGAAGGTGCAGTAACTCTGGCGGAAACGGTGCCTGAAGAGTGGGTGCCGTTATCGGAGATCGAGGGACGTTATGTAGCGCAGGTGCTGGAGCACACGGGCGGCAACAAGCAGGCTGCCGCGCGCGTGTTGCACGTCGATCGCAAAACACTCGATCGCATGATCAAGCGTCACCACATCGACTCGGAAAGAGTCCGCCGCACCGCGCGAGCCTAACAATACCATCCACAGATTACACAGATTGAATCCAAAAATCTGTGTAATCCGTGGATGGCTTGCTTGACACAACGTGAACCGCTTTGTTAGGGTCAGCGACCACTCAGCATGAAAACGATCCTGCTTGTTGTTGCTGTCGTTGCCCTCTACATTCTTCATCAGGACATCTGGTTCTGGCGAAGTTCATATCTGGTTTTTGGTTTCATTCCCATCGGTCTGTTTTACCAAGGGTTGTTTTCAGTCGCCGCAGCGCTGCTGATGTGGCTTTTGGTCACCTTCGCCTGGCCTTCTCACCTCGAACGTGAAGTTGAAGAAACGCCGCCCACGGAGGATTAGGCCGCTTGATTCCTGCCATCGTAGTTTTCATCTATCTCGCGACAGTTCTCTACATCGGAATTTTTGCTTTTCGCCGTGCAAGTGGACGCGAAAAGGCTGAAGACTACTTTCTCGCGAGCCGTTCCCTTGGTCCGTTCGTGTTTCTGTTTTCACTGTTTGGCACGAACATGACCGCGTTTGCGATCCTCGGCTCGTCGGGGCACGCGTTTGCCAACGGCATCGTCACGTTCGGTTTGATGGCCTCGTCGTCGGGACTCGTGATTCCGTTGACGATCTTTCTGATCGGCACGCGCGTTTGGGCGCTGGGAAAGAAATACGGCTTCATGACGCCGGTGCAGATGTTTCGCGATCGTTGGGAGTGCAGTCACATCGGCACTGTGATCTTCGTGGTCCAGGCCGTGTTGCTCGTACCGTACATCATCATCGGCATCATGGGCGGCGGCACGACGCTCTACACGATCAGCGGCGGCGTTGTGCCTTTCTGGTTTGGCGGCGCGATCGTCGCGATGGTCGTGATGAGCTACGTTTTCTTCGGCGGCATGCGCGGCACTGCGTGGGTCAACACGTTTCAGACAGTGCTGTTTTTGTGCTTCGGCGCGGTTGCTTTGATCGTGATCGGCTACGGCATCGGCGGCTTTACGACCGCTGCTCAGGGCATACTAAACTCACCGCTGAAGTACTTGCTGACGCGCGAACGCATCTCGCCGTATTACTTCTTCAGTTACACGTTCATCCCGCTTTCAGCGATCGCGTTTCCCCACATCCTGATCTTCTGCCTGACCGCGAAGAAGATGAACCAGTTTAAGAAAACGGTGATCTTCTACCCGATCTGCATTCTCGCGATCTGGTTGCCGTGCGTGTTTCTCGGCGTGATGGCCAATCGCGTCGACATGCCGCAGATCAAGGCGAAACAGGAAGCGCGGCGCGTGCTCGCGACGCAGGGACGCACCATGGAACCCGAGCAGCGTGACACGTTGCGCGAACAGTCGGCGGGCGACGATGTGATCATGTTGCTGCTGCAACATTATGCGCCGCTTTGGCTGGCGGGATTACTCGGCGCGGGCATCATGGCGGCGGTGATGGCCAGTGACTCGCAGATCCTCGCGCTCTCGACAATGTTCACGGAGGACGTCTTTGCCTTCTACGGCGGTAAGCGCCGCTTCGGTGAATCGGTACAGATTCAAACCGGACGCATATTCATCATTCTGATCACGCTCTTTGCTTACGCCGTTGCTTTGCGCGCGCCGGAAACGATCTTTGAGCTCGCGATTCAGTACGCCTTCTCGGGATTTGCGGCGTTGTCGCCATTGCTCGTGGCCGCGTTGTTCTGGAAGGGAAGCACGAAGTGGGGCGCGTTGGCGGTGACTGTTTGGACTGCGTTCGCGGTTGTGGCAGTCGCGGTTTTTCAGGCGATCGTACCCGCGCCTGCGCCGGGACCATCGACGATCATCTGGTCGCTTGGCGGCGCGGAAGCGTTGTCGCGCACGCCCGGCGGCACGGCCATTTTTGGATTCATGCCGGTGGTGCCGATGGTGATCGTATCGGCGCTGTTGATGTGGATCGTTTCTCTGATTACACAAAAACCATCGCAGGCCACGGTCGCGAAGTATTTTGAAGGTGGAAACCAATGAAGAGATTAGCCCTGTCGGTTGTAGCTATCCTGGTTTTGTTTAATCTTGTGGAGGCCCAAACCATGTCGAAACGCCGTGCAGTCAAAACCGGAACACCAAATGGACTCTTCTCGCCAGCCATCGTCACCGGCGATCTGGTTTTTACGTCGGGCCAGATCGGAATCGATCCGAAGACCGGGCAAATGGCGGAAGGGATGGAGGCGCAGCTCGAGCAGGTGTTTCGCAATCTCGCCGCGGTGCTCGAAGCTTCCGGCAGCAGCATCGATCATGTCATCAAAGCGACTGTGTTCCTCGCCGACATGAACGACTACAACAAGATGAACGAGCTATACAAGGCGAAATTCAAAGGCGATCCACCGGCGCGCTCGGCGGTGCAGGTCGCGCGCTTGCCGCGCGATGCGCGCATCGAGATCGAGGTCGTCGCGGTTCTCAAATAACCTCGTTGACAGGATTAACAAAATTAACAAGATGCCTTAACTCAGGTAAGGTTTTCATCTTGTTAGTTCTGTTAATCTTGTCTAACTAACCGAAACAGTAAAGGCGGCCGTCTTGGGAGCCGATGACGATGCGCCCATTGGCGATCGCCGGCGATGCTGACAGCGGTGCGCCCGCTTCGAACTCCCAAAGCTTGGCGCCAGTGGTGAGATTCAGCACGTAGAACCGTCCGTCATTCGACCCGACAAACACGCGGTCTCCGGCAATCGCCGGCGACGATTCAACACGCGCTCGCGTGGTGAACGTCCAGGCTGCTTTTCCAGCGAGTGTTAAGCCGTGGACCAGTTTGTCGCGCCCCCCGACAACAACTCGCGCCGGTGTGACCGCGGCTGAAGAGTAGAACGGAAACTTGCGTTGCGGGTGTTCGTAATGCCAAGCAATTTTGCGTTCGGCGAGATTGACGCTGAGCACTTCATTATCAAAGGTCCCATAGAAAGCGGAACCGCCGCGCAGTGCCGGCGACGCGCCCGTGTACGCCCCCGACGACACGCTGAACACTTCCTTGCCGTCAGAGATGCGAATCGCGCGAAACATCTCGTCACAACCCGCGATGAACGCCATGCCGTCTGTAATGCCAGGAGTTGCGTGAACCGGTCCGTTGGTCTTGAACTTCCAGATGAGCGCGCCCGTGCGGGCGTTGAGACAGTAAAGATTTTCGTCGTACGAACCGATCAAAACTCGATCGCCGATCACCACCGGCGACGACTTGATCTCACCGTTGGTTTTGAAGGCCCAAAGCTTTTGCCCATTGCTCGCATTCAGCGCGTTGATCCAACCGCCGAGATCGCCGATGAAGACCGCGCCGTTGCCATAAGCCGGAGACGATTCGCCGATCGGATTGCCGGTCGCGAACTTCCAGTAAACAGATCCATTGTCGAGACTGAGCGCGACGAGTTCACCCTTTTGCGAACCGACGAACACCGTTCCACCAACGATCGCCGCCGAGGACTCAATTGAGTCACCAGCTTCCCACGTCCATAGTTGCTTCAGTGTCGCAGGCACATTCGATTGCGAGACGCCGGTCAACTGAAGATTCCCGCGAAACTGCGACCAGTTGTCCCCGGGAGTGTCCTGGGCGTGAGCCATGAAGGACAGGGATAAAACCAGAAAGATAAGTTTCAATAGGCGCACGAATAAACCTCCATCGCGCCGTCTTTATTAAACGGTCTTGGATTGAACGTGCCGGTCCATTGCTCAGCAGCTTCGGCCGCAAGCTGATCGAGATCGCTCTTTTCTACAAATCCGCTTAAATTCCCGTCCAAACGGCCTGCTGTTATGAGCGCTTCGAGCCGTCGAGCGAGTGCTTCAGTTGGCGAAAGTTCTTCGTCTAGTTTCGTCACAGTCGAAAGCTTCACCAGCGTTTCATAACGATCGCCCACTGCTCGTTCATTCCATCTAACAACCGACGGCAACAACATCGCGATCGCCGCACCGTGCGCAGTCCCGTAACGCGCCGTCAACGGATTCGCACAAGCGTGCGTTGCACCCAGCATCGAGTTCTCGATCGCCACACCAGCATAGAACGCACCCAACTGCATCGCACCCCGCGCTTCGAGATCATCCGGTTGCGTCAACACGCGCTCGTAGTTTCCCTCGAGCAACGTCCACGCCTCGCGCGAGAAAACCTCCGAGATGGGCGTGCGTTTAGTGGTGACGTACGTTTCCACCGCATGCGCAATCGCGTCGAAGCCGGATGTCGCCGTGATGCTGCGCGGCTGCGACAATGTCAACGCCGGATCGAGCAACGCAACGCGAAAAGCCGCTTTCGGATCGCCGCAGGCCATCTTCACGTGCGTCTCGGCGTCGGAGATCAAGGCGTAACTCTGCGCTTCACTTCCCGTTCCAGCAGTCGTTGGAATCGCGATCATCGGCAACATCGCATTTGTCGCCTTGCCGTAACCGCGATAGTCAGCCATGCGACCGCCGTTGGTCAGCAGGAAGTTAATGCCTTTCGCGCAGTCCATCGAACTGCCGCCGCCGAGACCGATGATCGAATCGATCTGTTGCGTCGCAACGAAAGCCGTTCCGGCTTCAACCATGCGTGTGTCGGGATTTACTTCGAAGTCGTGGAAACGAATTACTTCGACGCCGGCTGCTTGCAAAGGTGTGACTGCTTCATCGACGTGTCCGGACGCGACGAGGCCGTGATCCGCAACCAGCAACGTGCGACGGAACCCGAGTTCCTTCGCAACGTCGCCGAGTTGACCGATCGTCCCCGCTCCGTAGATGAGACGCGTCCGCGGCTGAAAATCAAAGCTCTTCATCGGGCTTTAATTCTTTACCGGCGCAGGCGCCACACTCGTCGCCGACGCGGGTTTCGCCGGCGCGGCCGCTTCGCTCAACGCGTAAAGCTGATTGCGATTCGAGATGTAAAGCACGCCGTTCGCCGGCACAGGCGTCGAGTAAACCGAACTCCCCATGTTGATCTCGCCGAGGACCTTCTTCACTTTGCCTTCCTGCATGATCACAACGTCGCCGTCTTCATCGCCGAGATAGATCTTGCCGTCAATCAGCATCGGCGAACCCCAAATCGCCGCGAACAGATCGTGAACCCAATAGGGCTGTCCGGTCTTCGCGTCGAGCGCGTGCAGGAAGCCGCTGAAGTCAGCCTGATAAACGATGCCGTCTTTGATCGCGGGCGTAGAGATCGAACGACGAATCTTGTCGTAGTGCCAGACCATGCCGGTCTGCGTGATGTCGCCACGCTTGGTCGCGTCGATGCAGTACATGTGGCCCACGCCTTCGCCGTGTTCCGGATCCTGACCGTTCGAGATGTAAACACGATCCTGGTAAACGACCGGCGTGCTGATCAGTTCGTTGCGTGTCTTGGGCCAAACGGAGTCTTTCGGGTTCGTATCAAACTCCCACAGCTTCTTGCCGGTGGCTGCTTCGTAACCACGAATCCAACCGTCGCCTTGTCCATGAACGACCTGAACCACACCGCCGATCGTGCCGACTGTCGGCGACGACCATTGACCGTGCAGGATCTTGTCGTTTACGGAATTGTCTTCCCAAACGAGTTTGCCGGTCTTCTTGTTGAGGGCGATGATCGCGGGCGCTTTGGGTGAAGGAACGTTGACGTGACTTTCATCCTGACCGTTCGAAGTACTGACGATGATCAGATCGCCGTACATCACTGGCGACGAGTTCGCGAGGTTGTGCGGCAAAGAGCCAACCTCTTCGATCATGTCGAACTTCCACACGATGTCGGCATTAGTCTCGCCGGTCAGTTTTTCGTCAGTCACTGGTCCATCATTCTCTTTGTCACGGAAACCCTGAAGGTCGAGACACATCAGTTCCGCGCGATTGGAGACGTAATAGACACGATCGCCGTCGACGAGCGGCGATGACGCGACGCCCTGGTACGGCCAGTCGTTCACACGGCCGGCGGCCAGCTTGTCGTGGACCATCTGCCACATAAACTCGCCGTCTGATTCGCGAAACGCCATCAGGACGCCTTTGTCACCGGTAATCTTCGGGTCGCGCAGTCCTTCGTTGTTGGTGCCGACGAAGATCATGCCGCCGGCGACAACAGCATTGCCGTAAGTCTGCGAACCGAGTTGAGCCACCCACTTCACGTTCTTTTTGGTTTTGACGTCCCAACTGACAGGCAAGCCTTTCATGCTGGAGATCATGTTGCGATCGGGAGTGCCGCCCCACATGGGCCAGTCGCCGGAGCCGGGATCCGAAGCAGAAGTCGCGGGCGCGAGAAAGTAAATGCCGACGCCGAGAATGAGTGCGATAAGCAGGAACAGATTTTTAACTCTCATTTGTTCGCGTACACCTTTATGTTGTCAAAGTAGAGTTCGGC
>DATELP010000243.1:0-29605 GCA_035276425.1 Pyrinomonadaceae bacterium | reverse complement strand
GAATGAAGTCGCCGAGCGCACGGTGCGCGCGCGTTATGGACCAGGCGAGATCGACGGTAAAGGAGTGAAGGGTTATCGCGAAGAGGAAAACGTCGCGAATAATTCGCAGACCGAAACTTACGCCGCGATCGAGTTTCGCGTTTCGAACTGGCGCTGGTCGGGCGTGCCGTTTTACGTGCGCACCGGCAAACGTCTCGCACGCAACCTGACCGAGATCGCGGTTCACTTGAAACGCACGCCACAGGCGCTCTTCGCCCGCACGCCCGAAGAGGAGCTCGATCCGAACATCATCGTGCTGCGCATTCAACCGAACGAAGGCATCACCGTCACGTTTGGCGCGAAACGGCCAGGGTTCGAGATGCAAACCAGCACTGTTCACATGGACTTCTGTTATCAACGTGCATTTGGCGTCGAGCCGCCGGCGGCTTACGAGACGTTGTTACTCGACGTGATGCAAGGCGACGCCACGCTGTTCACGCGCGGTGACGAAGTGGAAGCACAGTGGCGCTTGATAACACCGATTGAAGAAGCGTGGGCCAGCGAGAAAGTGCCAGAAGTGACTGAATACGCAGCGGGCACTGACGGACCAGCAGCGGCCGATCAATTACTCGCGCGCAACGGCCATCGTTGGCGACATTTATCAGAGACTACAAACGCCTGCGACTGAAGCCACAAAGAGGCACATAAAACGATCTTCCCTGAGTTTGGCTGTTGTGCTTTTTTGTGGCTCTACCGGCGGCAAAGACTGCTGACGATGGTGGCGAGTTCGAGACGGTCGACGGGTTTTGCGAGGTGCATCTGGTAGCCTTCGGACAACGCACGAATGCGATCTTCAGTTCGCGCGTATGCTGTTAACGCCAACGCCGGTGTTTGCCCGCCGCGATCGCTCGGCAACGCGCGCACTTTTCGAATCAAACTATACCCGTCTTCGATCGGCATCCCGATGTCGGCGATGAGCACGTCGGGTTTCCACTTCTCCATCGAATCGAGCGCTTCGCGTGTCGACGAAACAGCGAGAACTTGCGCGCCGGAACGCTCCAACATCGCCGTTACCAACGCGCGCGCATCAAACTCATCATCAACCACCAGCACGCGGTAGCCACGCAATGTGCGTTTCCGATCGCGCGCCTGAATCACTGACTCAGGTTGCGCTTCAACTCGCGGCTCAGCTTGAAATTCCGGCGCAATCATCGACGGAAAGCGAACAGTAAACGTCGAACCTTGATTCTCGCCGGGACTTTCAACCCACGCGGCGCCGCCGTGCAACTCCACCAGATGCCGCACAATCGCGAGTCCCAATCCCAGTCCACCGTAAGTTCTCGTGGTCGAACCATCCGCCTGGCGAAAACGCTCAAACACGTGCGGCAGAAAATCGGGACTGATGCCCAGGCCTGTGTCGCTCACGATGACCTCGACGTGCGAGTTGATGCGTTGCAGTTTCACCTGGACCACGCCACCGTGACGATTGAACTTCACACCGTTTGAGAGCAGGTTCCAAACGATCTGTTGCAGCCGCTCGCGGTCACCAAAGATCGGCCCCGTGTTCGACTCGAGCTGCACTTGCAGCTTGACGCCTTTCGCTTCAGCCGTCGGCCGAACACTCTCAACCGCTGCCTGAATGACTGATTCAAGATCACACGCCGCAAATTCAAGCCGGAGTTTACCTGTGATGATGCGCGAGACTTCGAGCAGGTCGTTGATGAGTTGGCATTGTGAGTTGGCGTTGCGCGCGATCGTCTCGATCGCCTGCCGTCGTTTGCGCGGCGCGATCTCGTCGTGCAGCAGCAGATCGGACCAGCCCATGATCGCCGTCAACGGCGTGCGTAGTTCGTGCGACAGCGTGGAAAGAAACTCATCCTTAACGCGGTTCGCCGCTTCGGCGTCGACGCGCGCTTCTTTCTCACGTTTCAATGCCAGGCGACGCTCAGTTGCGTCGTGCGCCATACCGCGAACGATCGGCGTCTCGACGCCTTCAGTGCGCAAAGTGTTGTAATACTCCCAAAGCCGCGTCTCGCCGGTGGCTGTGCGCACTTTCATCACGCCGCGTGCAGACCCTTCAGTCCTCATCGTGTGCAGGTATCGGTCAAACTCCTCGCGATACTCGGGCAGCAAGCTGTCGCGAATCTGCATGCCGACGATCGCTTCCACGGGATAGCCGAGCACGCGCGCCGCCCACGGATTGCAAGAAAGCACTTTGCCGTCGAGATCGTGCGTGCAGATCAGTTCATGACTGTTGTCGACGAGATCGCGATAACGATCTTCGCTGATTCGCAACGCTGTTTCTGCTTTCTTGCGCTCGGTGATGTCGTGGGCCAGGACAAACTCCGCGGCTCGTCCGCCGAAGCTCAGGCGATTGGAAGTAATCTCGACGTTGATGATCGTGCCGTTCTTCTTGCGGTGCCGCCATTCGCGCCCTTGATCGATGTCGGGCCTGTCTCCCTCAAGATAGTCAGACAGCAACTGCACGTCCTCAGGCGGACGAATGTCTCTGATCGTCATCTCGAGAAACTCTTCGCGCGAGTACCCGTAATGACGAACCGCGGCGTCGTTCACTGCCAAAAAACGCAGCGTCAACAGATCGTAGACCCACATCGGCTGCGGGTTTGATTCAAACAACAAACGATACTGCGCTTCCGACTCACGTAGCGCTTCTTCGATTCGCCTCGCAACTGACACGTCGAGCACGAGCGAAAGCACGGAGATCAACTTTCCGTTTTCGTCGTACAGCGCCGAGTTGTACCACTCGCAAAAAAGAATGTTTTCGAGCTTGGTGTAGTTGCGATTGCGTGAGATGCCGTGTTGTTCCTGACCCTGGTTCTGGCGTTCGCCGATCTGGCTCACACCCTCGATGTCTTCCAGAACGACGAACTTCCAATCGCTGAAGTGTTTGCCGAGTACCTCTTCCGCTTTCCACCCGAACAGACGCTGCGCCGCCGGCGACCAGCGCAACACGCGAAACTCGTTGTCCCATTCGATCACCGCCAGCGGTGTGTTTTCAACGTGGAAAGCGAGCCGTTTGTGATCGTCGAGAGTGGATGCTTCCGCGAGTTTGCGATCGGTAACGTCGCGAACGATCGCCACACCGCCGATCACTTCACCGTTTTCGTCATGGCGCGGCGAGTAGTAACCGTCGAAGTAGCCGCGTCTGCCTGTTTGCGGGATCGTGAACAGTCGATTATCAGCGACGACGCTGCGGCCGGCGAGCGCCTCGCGATAGAACTTGTCTTCGCCAGTCTCTTTCAGACAGGGAAACAGCTCGAACGCGTTTTTGCCGAGCACGTCCTCACGCTTCACTCCAGAGATACGTTCCATCGCGCGATTCCACGTCGTGTAACGAAAGTCGCGATCGAACGCGATGATGCCGTCGACGTTGGCTTCGAGGAGGCACTTGAGGAATAGATGTTCTTGAGGTTCTTCCGACATCTTGGCTTATTTCTGCTTAGGCGCTACTTTATCACCCATGAGACACTTCAAACCACTAGCCCCTGTCGCTCTCGTTGTGCTCGTCCTCGCGTGCTCGCAAATCGCGCCGGCGCAGCAACCCGTAAAGCAATACACGATTGAGCAGTTTATGAACACCGTGCGTGTTGGCGGCAGCTCGTTCTCGGCGGACGAGAAGTCGATCCTGTTTCACAATAACAAGTCAGGAATCTTCAACGTCTACTCGGTTGCGGTCACGGGCGGCGCCGCCACGCAACTGACGAACTCGACGAAAGAGAGCACGTTTGCCGTCTCTTATTTTCCGAACGACACGCGCATTCTCTACACGTACGATCGCGGTGGCAACGAGAACAGCCACCTCTACCTGCGCGAGTTAAACGGCTCGGAACGCGATCTGACCCCCGGCGAGAAAACGAAGGCAAACTTTCTCGGCTGGAGTCACGATCGCAAGTCGTTCTTTTTCTCGACCAACGAACGCGACCCGCGCTTTTTCGACATCTACGAGATGCCGATCGACACGTTCAAGCCCGCGATGGTTTACAAAGACGAAACCGGTCTCGACTTCGGCGACATCTCCAACGACAAGAAGTTCATCGCGTTTGAGAAGAGCGGCGGTTCGCAAGCCGACTCTGACGTGTATCTCTACAACGTCGACACCAAAGAACTGAAGAACATCACGACGCACACCGGCGACGTTGCGAACACCGCGCAGACCTTCGACATCGACTCGAAGTCTCTCTACTTCCTCACTGACGCAGGCAGTGAGTTCAGATATGTCTCTCGCTACAACCTCGCGACCGGCAAGACTGAAGTGGTCGAGAAAGCGCCGTGGGATTTCTCTTATACTTACTTCTCGCGCAACGGAAAGTATCGCGTCACCGCGATCAACGAAGACGCGCGCACCAGGATCAAGATCTACGAACAGGCGACCGGCAAACTGGTCGATCTACCAAAGCTGCCAAACGCGGACATCACCGGCGTAAACATCTCGCCGAGTGAAAAGTTGATGGCGTTTTATCTCAACGGCGATCGCAGTCCGAGCAATCTTTACGTCTACAACTTCGCGACGAAGAAAGCGACTAAGCTCACCGACAGTTTGAATCCCGAGATCAACACGGACGATTTGGTTGATTCGCAGGTGATTCGTTACAAGTCGTTCGACGGCCTCGACATTCCGTCAATTCTTTACAAGCCGAAGAATGCGAGCGCCCAAAACAAAGTGCCGGCATTGTTACTGATTCACGGTGGACCAGGCGGACAGACGCGCGTTGGCTACAGTCCGATGGTGCAGTATCTGGTGAACCACGGTTACGTCATTCTCGGCGTTAACAATCGCGGCTCGAGCGGTTATGGCAAAACGTTCTTCGCCGCCGACGATGGCAAGCACGGACGCGAACCGTTGTGGGATTGCGTCGAGGCGAAGAAGTATCTCGCTGCGCTCGGCTACGTCGACGAAAAGAAGATCGGCATCGCGGGCGGCTCTTACGGCGGTTACATGGTCCTCGCGGCGCTTGCGTTCAAGCCCGAGGAGTTTGCCGTTGGTGTCGATCTGTTTGGCGTCTCGAATTGGGTGCGCACGCTGACATCAATTCCGCCGTATTGGGAATCGTTCCGCAAGTCGCTTTACAAAGAGATTGGCGATCCGAACACGGAGCTTGAAAACCTGCGCGCGGTGTCGCCGTTGTTTCATGCCGACAAGATCGTAAAGCCGTTGATTGTTTTGCAGGGCGCCAACGATCCGCGCGTGATCAAACCCGAGTCAGACGAGATCGTCGACAACATAAAGAAGCGCAACGGTGTGGTCGAATATGTTCTCTTCGACAACGAAGGCCACGGCTTCACCAAGAAAGCGAACGAGATTCGTGCTTACAAAGCGATTCTCGATTTTCTCGATCGTTACCTGAAGACAGGACCCCAGAATTCACCAGATTCAACCAACAATTGACATCTGTTCATTCTGAAATCCTGTCCACCTCCCCGATTCGATTTGCCGAACGGGCCAATCTGCGCGTCCCGCGCTACGTCAGTCACCGGCGAGCTGGCGGCTGGCGGCGATGACTTCTTGACGGCAGATTGGCTCTTCGACCGGCGGGGGACGCTGCTCGCACCCTTGAAATGCGTGCGCCACTGATCTGGCGCTTGGGGAAACTAATTATTGCGGAAGATGGCTAGTATTCTTCTACCGTCGTGGTCCATGTAGGTTGCAAAAAGATGGTGATACTCGAATAAAGAGATGACGGCGAAGCGGGGGTGAAGCGCCTCAGTATTAGTGGTCCAATGGATCAGGGTTCGAACGTGTAAGTGATCGTTCCTTCAGTCGTGCGGCGGCGCAATTTTTCGGGAGCAAAGGTTGATTTCATTGCGGCCTCACTCGCCGCACCGCGTAGTAGCCAGTCACCGCCGGAAGCTTGTGCTTTCGTGACTTGTCCGGTTCGAGCGACAGTGACGCGCACGACCACTGTTCCCGGAATCGCTACTTGACCTTTGAGTGGCGCCTCTGCGTTTGGCAACGAGCTTACCTTGTCTTCCAATTGCTTATCGACAACTGGCGTTCCTTTCTGGACCGTTCTCTGGGGCGGTGGAGACGCAGTTACCGTAGGTTGGATCGGCGGCGGTGTTTTGAAAAGTCCGGCGATGTAAGACCCGGCCACGAGCGAGGCGATTAATGTGGCGATTATGATCAGCCAGAACAAAACCGGCGTCGTTGTTTGTGGCTGGGAAATGATCGGTGGTGGATCCGGTTCATCAACATCGACGAGTGGGACGATGTGATGAGCGCAGTATGAAACGAGATCGCTGTTGTAGATAGCGTTGCACTTCGGGCAGCGTTTGCGGCCGGAACCGCGTGCCGGTTCTTGAGCGACATCCAGTGCCGGTTCTTCCGTGGAGATTCGCGCAAGCTCTTGCGTGAAAGTTCGCGCTTCGACTTCAGGACCGGATGGTTCAGTTGGTGACTCTGGTTCTGGTTGCGTCGGTTCAGCCTCGTGTTGCGGATCTGGCGACGGCGCAGGTATCTCCGGCTGTGGTTCTGTTGGCGTTGCCGGCAGTTCAGGTTGCGGCGTTGAAGGGTCAACCGGGATTTCCGGTTGTGGTTCACGTTCGGTTGACGCAAGCCACGGCTGCGAATCGTGTTGCGGGAGAAAGATATTTGGACTATCCGCAACTTCGCGTTGCGACTGTTCGGCGATGCGCTGTTTCAAACCCGCGATCCAACGCCGGCTTCGTTCTTCGTCAGAAACCGCTGCTGACTTTTCCGCGTCGTTGGAGTTAATCGAGCTTGCCGGAGGTGTTTGGGGGCGAGTTGTGCTGGTTTTTGCGGGTCGACTCGATCCGTTGCTGAGCACCCCGATCACTTCGGTCGCGCCTCTTCGTTGCGCCCAATCGATCGCGTTGAGTCCGAGATTGTCGCGTACCTGCGGATCGGCGCCCGCGTCGAGCAGCAGTGAAATGAGATGCGTGTGACCGAAGATCGTCGCGAGGATGAGTGGCGTTTGCCCGCCGCTGGTGCGTTCGTTGACGTCGGCTCCGTTAGCGAGCACAGCCTTAACCGCACCTGCGTCGCCGGAAGTTACCGCTTGCGTTAACGGAACAAAGCTCAAAACAAAAGTCCCTTCAGATATTGCCGGGGACTCTTAGTTTACGGGCGATTGCGTAAAAGGCCAAAACCATCCACAGATTACACAGATTTTATAAACATCTGCGTAATCTGGGGATTACTGGTTGACGATCGCTTTGACGCGGTTGTGCTTTAGCAGTGTGACGATGCCGGCGCGGCGGTACCAGACGCCGTCGCGTGTGCGCCAGACTTCATCTGCGTCGATCTTGCCGCCGGTGGTCAGCAGAATCACCGGCTTGCCGCCCTTACCCATGCCCGGGCCACTCGTGGAAACCGGCGCGACCGTCGTGCGCGAATGCGATGTCGCGGTGCGTTCGGTTTCGGTTTTTGGTGTCGGCGTAGGAGATGGCTCGGCGTTCTCAACCGGAGGCGATGAGACGACCACGACGTGCGGCGGTGTGGCGTGCGGCGCTGCGCTGCTCACGCTCGCCACAGGCGGAATCTCCGCAACGTCTTTCGCCCACGAATTCAACCTGTAGTAAACAAAGAAACCACTAAGACCGAGCACCAGGGCGACGCCGGCGGTTATCGCAGTGCCTTTCTTGCGCGAACTTTTCTTCGCTCCCGGCGAATTTTTCTTCGACGCAGCCGCACGTTTCTTTTTCGCCGGCGCCGGAGCGGTCGCCGAGTCGATCTCCGCGTCGTCTACAACCACGAGCGGCGTGTTATCGAAGTCGCAGCGGGCGTCAGACTCAGGATAGATGAAGAGGCATTGGGGGCAACGTTTCATAGCCGTCAATCCGTTGGGTTGACGAAGACGTTCGAAACCTCAGAACTTGAAAGGCTTCTTCAGTATTCGACCGGTCTTCTTGAGGATTGAGCCGACCTTCGAGTCGTCTTTTTTGGTCTCTTGGGCAGGCTTTGGTTGAGTGATGGAAGTAGAAGTTTTGGCAGCAGCTTTTTTAGCCGGTTGAGTTACGGGTGTTACTGGTTTTGTTTCTTCTTTGGTTGCCGGAGCCGCTTTGGTTGTTGGAGCCGCGCCGCTTTCTTGTGTCGCGGGTGGCGGTTCGGGTGTTGGATTCGTCTGTGCTGGCGCGTCGAGGTTTGACGCTGGTAACGTCACAGACGGCACGTTGACGGGCGCCGGCGGAGCCGTGCCGCTCTGAGTAGAAACAAAATAGACGAGCGAAAGGACGGTCGCGAGAAGAAGCGCAGCCATTGTGGAAAACGTCCGGTGTCGCCACTGCGCCTTGGGCGCGACAGGCACGGGCACATCGACAGGCGCGAGCGCGTGCAGGTGCGGCAGCGATCGAGAGTCAAAAACGAGTAATGCCCCGTCCATATCACAGAGACTTTGGTCGTCTTCGTAAATAAACTCACACTGGGGGCACCGTTTCATTGCGCTCTCCTGGAAGTCGGGCAGTACTGTGTAATTAATGGGGCCTGCGGAGAAGAACCGCGTGAGTAGTCCGCAGGCTCCAAGAGTACACCTTCAGGGGCGTGAAAAACAATGATTATCTAAAAACGACGCCTTTTTCAGCAGAAAAAGCCAGCCACAGATTCCACAGAATCGGCGTAATCTGTGGCTGGCTTTAGTCTTAGAGGTAGCGCTCCTTTAGAACGCCGAGATGATGGCTGACGTGGCCGCCGATGATGTAGGCGAGTGCGTTGACTGTGAACGGATTATCGCTCGCGACGCCCGTGCGATACCACGCGTCCGCCGGGAGATTTCGGAAGAACGAGAGCGTGCCCAGCCGGATCGTCCGGAACTCATCTACTTGCTGGCCCCACGGCGTATCGTTCGCGTTTGCGCCCGCGACCCCGATTTCCTGGTCAAAACTTGGCAAGGGATCTGTGAACCCGCGGGCGAACCAGAGCGCGCGGCTGAGGAAAATGCGTTCGCCGTCGTTGACGTGATTCAAAACCTGCCGGATGGTCCACTTGTCCGGTGCATAGGCGTGCAATGACTGCTCTTCAGAAATGCCTTCGAGAAACGACATCGTCTCACCGAGCTGGTCGTCGAGAAACGACACGATGTTTTCGCTGCGCGCGAGATCGATGTAACCAAAGTAATACGACGCTGCTTCGTTTGCTTGGGGATGTGTCATGCGCGCGATTTTATCAAACCGGTGAGGAATACGCAGACTCCCATCAACCACCAAAACAACATCGCCACTTCGCCGTCGCCGTAGTTGTAATTAACCAGCGAACTCGCAAGAAAACCCGTCAGTCCGCCCAACCCGCCGAGCAGGATTCCGTAAACGTGTGTGTCGCTCAAATCCGAAGCGCGTTTTTCCGCGCCGGCAATCTCGGTCCAGAACAGGGCCATCATCCACAGCCAAAGCACGAGCATCGGTAAGCCGCGATCGAAAGCGAGTTGCAACGGCGTCGAGTGCAGGTGAAGCTGGTCTTTACCGGGAAAGCCCCACTCGTTCCAATGACGTTTCATCGCGTCCATGCCGTGACCAAAAACCGGGTGCAGCGGTATGCGCGACATACCGACACGCGCCACCTGAAAACGCAGCATCGAACTCGGATCGCCGAGAGCGAGCGCGTTCCGCGCACGCGTTTGCGACACGACCACAGCGCCAAACGCGATCACAAAGAACAGTGCAAAAACAAAGATTAGTTTGTGAACGCCACGAAGTGAACGCCACGCCACCACACACGCGCCAATCGCAAAAGCGACGATCACCGTTCGCATCGCAGTAAACGCGAGTCCCAACACCAACACCGCCGCGGCAATCAGAGCGATTCTGAAGTACTTGTTCGGACCGTGGTTTCTGAGATGAGCGAGGGCGAGACCGAGCGCGAGTTGCGCGATGATCTGAAGAATTTCGACAAACGTTTCGTAGTGACGGGTCCAGCCGGAAGCACGGAAACGATGACTGCGAAAACTGCCGGTCAACCCGGAACCGGCTTGTTGTTCGGCTGAAGAAACCACCAATCCGGGACGTTCGACGTGTTCGCCTTGCGAAATGATACTGACAGTCAACGGCGTATTCGCCGCCGCACCACGCAAAACTTCATCAACATCAGCGAGCGAATAAACCCTGCGCCCGCCAACGCGCCAGATCGTGTCGCCCGGCAAAATCCCAACCCGTTGAAACGGACTATGTGGCGCAATCGACTCCACCACCACCCCACGCCCGCGTATCAAATCAAACGCGCTGTAAAGCGATCCCACGGAGCCCGACAGAATCAACACCGACACCAGCAGCAGCGCCGTGCGCCGCGTGATCACCGCGCGCGTCAGGTAAAAAATGAACACGCTCCATACCGACGTCAGCTTCGCAATGCTGATTGACGGCTCTTCCGACAGAACAGCCGAAAGTCCGGTCCACACGAGCGACAGCACGATGACCAGATCGAATTTAGATCGGCTTAACCCGAGACTGCGCGTCTGAACCGACCTGATTACCCACCCGATGCCCGCGATCGCGACTCCGATCACACTCGCAGCCACGGAATGAGGCGCAAAGGCGACGTAAATTAGCAGTCCGCCGACGGCAATTCGCTGACCCAAATTTTCACTAAATAGCTGCGTTGACACCCTTTATTTACGCATGTTAGCGTATCTCACGGCTGTTTTGCCCGCCGACGTAGTCCGTTGCAATGATACCTAAAGATTCCTGATGGCTTTCGACAAAGCGAAGGTTCTAAAAGCTGCTGAGAAATTTCTTTCTCAGGGTAAGATCAACCCTGCAATCAAGGAGTATCGGCAGATCGTCGATAACGACCCCGACGATCTCACTACCTTGAACATGCTCGGCGATCTTTACGTCCGCGCCGGCAAAAAAGAAGAAGCAGTCACCTGCTTCGATCGCATCGCCGAACACTACGGCGCGCAGGACTTCCATCTCAAAGCGATCGCGATGTACAAAAAGATCGAGCGCCTTCGCCCGCGCGATCCCGGCATCGCTTACAAACTCGCGGAACTGTACGCCACCCAGGGACTGGTCCACGACGCACGCGCGCAGTATCTCGTCGTCGCCGACGCTTACACGCGCTCCGGCGACAATAAGCGAACTCTCGACGTTCTGCACAAGATAGCCGACCTCGATCCAAACAACACCGAGATTCGTCTCAAACTCGCCGACGGCTACGTTAAAGAGAACATGCGCCGTGAAGCTGCCGAAGCATTTGTACAGGCAGCGAATCGTTTACACCAAACGAACTCCTACGACAAAGCTCTCGACGCTTACTCGAAAGCACTGCAACTCGTGCGCGACGATCGAGACGCGCTGCGCGGCATGCTCGAAACGCACATCGCGCGCGGCACCGCGGACGAAGCTGCTGAAGTGCTCGAACGCGCGGTCGAAGGCAAGGAAGACGATCCGGAACTCGTTTCGATGTTGGCGCGTGCTTATCTCGAAGCGGAAGATCCGCGCGGCGCTGAAAAAGCGACTGCGTTGTTGATGGCGCAGGACAGTGCGAATTACACGCAGTACCTGCCGGTCACGCGTTTGTATCTGAAGACCGGCGAAGTCGATGAGACGATTCGCATTCTCGGCACGATCATCGAGCGTATGCTCGCGGGCCGCGAAGAACGCGAGTTACTGGAAATCGTCAACCAGGTGCTCGACCACAATCCCGATCACGTTGCGGCGTTGCGGATGCTCGTGCGCATTCACTGGTGGCAACGCGACATGGACGCGTTGCGTGCGTCGCTCGAACGTCTTGCTGAATCTGCGGAAGCGTCTGAACTCGTCGACGAAGAGCGTTATGCGTTGACGCAACTCGTGCGGCTCGCGCCTGACGAACAGCGTTATCTCGATCGACTCAACCTGCTCGGCGGTTTGCAGGACGACGCCCCGGAAGATTTCCCGCGGCAGGAAGAGCCGCAGACGAGCGACGTGCCGGAGTTTGAAACGTTTGCTGTCGTGCAGGATCAGGACGAGATCGAGCAGCCAGCCGCGCCGGTGGCTGCGGTCTCGGAAGAGTTCGAAACTTTTGAGACGTTTGAATCGAATGCCGGATCGACGTTTTCCGATCCGACTGCTTCGTTTGCCGATCTGAATGAAGAAACTGTAGTCGCGACGGATGTCGTTGCCGAGGTTGCAGTGGACGGCGGTGGTGACGATGCCGGTCGTTTGGAAAACATGATGAAGCAGGAGTTGGAGAGCGTCGACTTCTACATCGCGCAGGGTTATTCGGACATCGCGGTCGATACGCTCGAGATGCTCGAACGCCAGTTTGGATCGCATCCGGACATCCAGGCGCGGCGCGACAAACTCGCCGCATCGGGTGGACAGCGAGTCGCTGAAGAACCGGCAGTGTTTGAGTTTGGCGGCGTGGAAGAAGTTCCTGTAACAGAGGTTGAAGAAGTAGCGATCGCTTTCGACGACAGTGGTTATGCTGCGCTTGCAGGTGAACCGGTCGCGAGTGAAGTATACGAAGCGCCGACCGCGCCCGCGGCGAAAGCGCCGGTTGCGAGTGGCATTGATGCCGGTCTCGCTGAACTGTTTGAAGAGTTTCGTGCTGCTGAAGAAGGCGACGAGGTCGGCGAAGACTACGAGACGCACTACAACATGGGCACGGCGTACAAAGAGATGGACCTGATCGATGAAGCGATTCAGGAGTTTCAGACTGCCGCCGGATTGGTGAAGGCCGGCGACGGCACGTCGCGCTTCTTGCAATGCTGCAACCTGCTGGGTCATTGTTTCATGCAGAAAGGAATGCCGGAAGCGGCGGTGCTCTGGTTCAAGAAAGGTTTGTCCGCGCCGGGGCACAGTGAAGACGAGTATCAGGCGCTGCGTTATGAACTGGGTGCGGCGTACGAACAACTCGGGGATTACAAACAGGCGCGCGAGTTTTACACGGAAGTTTACGGTGTTGACGTGTCATATCGTGAAGTTGCGGATAAGCTTAGCCAGTTGAAAGGGAAGTAAAACCATCCACAGATTAGGCAGAGTTTTTTAAAATAATCTGTGTCATCTGTGGATTGCTTGTGGAAGTTTTGTTATGTCAGCCAAGCTAAGCGTAATTTTCTATATCATTTTGTGTTTCGAGATCGGGCTGGCGCTCACGGTCGCGCCGTGGTGGCCGCAGGGAATGTGGGGTCTCAGTGATTGGGGCAACAACTACTTCCTGTTATACGCCGCGCAAAAAACAGGCATTCAGGGTTTACAAGCCGTGGTCGCTTCGGGTTGGGTGCGCGGCGCCGTTAGCGGCATCGGACTCCTTAATCTCGGCATCGCGATTTGGGAAATCTTTCACTTCAACCAGACAGTCGCCGCTCTGCAAAACCAGACCGAGCCTCGTCACCGAAACAGATATCATGCCGCTGAGCTCACACCGCCCAATCCTGTACGCGATAACGAGCGGCGCGACGAAGAGTGAAACAACTCCCGACGACGACGACTTCCTTCGCATCCTGCACCTTGCGGAAGCTGCGGTAGCCGCGCAACTCTCTCTCTTGCAAATTCGTGAAAAGCGTTTGCGCGCACGAGTGCTCTACGAACTGGCCGTGCGCGCGACAAAGATCACGCGCGGTAGTTTGACCAAGCTGTTGGTCAACGATCGTCTCGACGTCGCACTCGCAGCAGGCGCAGACGGCGTTCACCTGACGTCGGCTTCGTTACCTGCGCAGGTCGTGCGCAAAATCTGCGGGCCGGAGTTTTTGATTGGCGCGTCAACGCATTCACTCGAGACTGCACGCGACGCGCGCGACAGTGGCGCAGACTTCGCAGTCTTTGGTCCAGTCTTTGAAACTGAATCGAAGCGCGCTTATGGACCACCGCTGGGATTAGAGAGGCTTCAACACGTAGCGAGTGAACTGCAAGGTTTTCCGGTGGTAGCGATCGGCGGCATCTCGCTCGACAATGCGGAGAGTTGTTTCGCGGCAGGCGCGAGTGGTATCGCGGGAATCAGGTTGTTCGATGCGTTCAATCCAGCAAGATAGACCGGTCGTACTCACCATTGCCGGTATCGACCCGTCGGGCGGTGCGGGCATCGTCGCGGACATCAAGACGATCGCGGAGTTCGGTTGTTTTCCGGCTGCGGCGATCACGTCGATCACGTTTCAAAACGCGCAGCGCGTGTTTGGCGCGGAACATCAAACAGCGGCGACTCTGCGCGCGCAGGTAGAACCGATCGTGCAGGATGCGAAAGTCGCGGCAGCGAAGACGGGCATGTTGCCGACGGCGGAGATCGTTGCGGAAGTGGTGCGTCTGTTTCGTGAAGAAGACTTGCCCGCGCCGGTCGTCGATCCGGTGATGGTCTCGACGTCAGGTCACGATCTAATCGGAGATCCTGCCTTTCAAATTCTTAAAAATGAACTTCTACCTATCGCTCGTCTCGTGACGCCCAACATTCCCGAAGCGGAACGTCTCGCTGGTTTTCCGATTCAAAGCGAAGCAGACATGAAGCGAGCCGCGGAGATCATCAAATCTCTCGGTGCGCGTGCGGTTTTAGTGAAGGGCGGCCACCGAAACAGCGCCACCGATATTTTGCTCGACGAAACGGGAAACTTTATCGAGTTTCGTGAGGAGTTTATCGAAGTTGGAGAAGTTCACGGCTCCGGCTGCACACTGTCAGCCGCAATCGCAGCGTCCTTAGGGAAAGGGATGTCTTTAGAAGCCGCAGTCGGAGCCGCCAAAAAATACCTCACTGAAGCTATTCGCAGATTAGCAGATTAAGTTAAAACAAACTCTGCGTAATCTGTGGATTGCTTATTCGATCGTGACCTTCTCCATGCGAACTTCTTCAACCGGCCGATCGTTTCGGTCCGTCGCCGACGCCGCGATCGCGTTCACCACGTCCTGTCCCTCGGTAACGCGTCCGAAGATCGTGTAAGCCGGCGGCAGGTTGTAATCAACGTGCATGATGAAAAACTGCGATCCGTTCGTGTTTGGACCAGCGTTCGCCATCGCCATCGTGCCCGCTTTGTAACCGCGCTGATAAACCTCCGAGCGCGGATTGATCTCGTCGTTGAAGCGTCCGCCCCAGGCAGACTGCCCGCCGCGTCCGGTGCCGTCCGGGTCGCCGCCCTGAATCATGAAGCCTTTGATCACGCGGTGAAAGATAACGCCGTCGTAGTAACCGCGTTCAGCCAACGTGATGAAGTTCTCGGTGGTCTTCGGTGCGTCCGCTTCCAACAGCTCGGCGCGAATGGTGCCTTTGTTTGTCTGAATCACTGCCGTTCGATTTGCCATGTTCTCTCCTTACCAGTCACAGAATGATTTTCGTTACAGAATATATCGTTCGATTGCCAGCGCCACGCCGTCTTCAGTGTTGGACGCCGTCGGGTGTAAACCCGGAATCTCGCGCAACGACAGCGGCGCGTTTGCCATCACCACGCCGGTGCCGGCGAAAAGTAACATCTCGAGATCGTTGTAGTTGTCGCCAATCGCCATGATCTCTTCAGCGCCGATGCTCAACTCGGCTGCGGCCGCCGCCACGCCGGCGCCTTTCGAAGCTGCCGGATTCACTACGTCGATTAATGTGAAATCCTGTTCGAAATATTTCGTACTCAGAATTCTCACATTCGATCCCAACTCCGCGTTGAGCAACTCGGCGAGTTGGTCCATCGCTTCACAACGTCCTGAAAACGAGAGATGAATGGTCTCATGATCGAGGTAGTTTTCGAGTGAGTCAACCTGTCGCACGGCGTTTCGTCCTTCTTCGCCGCCGTGGAGCCGGATGGCCCAGGCGATATAGCGATGCACCGCGACGTTGTCGCCGCTGAGATGATCGTAAACCAGCACGCCCAAACCTTCGTGATCGTCGCTCAACAACGCGTCGGCGTTGACCTCGCGTCCCACGCGCAACGCTTCGCGCGCCGCGTTGAGTGATAAAGGAAGAACCTCGACCGTTTGCAACGTTTCAGCATGTTTGGTCAGTGCGCCGTTGTGCGAGATCAGTGGAACGTCGGAACCTAACTCGAGTGCGATGGGCCGCGAGTCGCGAAAGCGGCGCCCGGTGACGAGCGCGACGCGCACACCTTTGCCACGCGCGCTTTTGATTGCTGCGAGATTGCGTTCAGAAATCTGCCCACGGTGATTGAGGAGTGTACCGTCGAGATCGAGAGCCAACAGACTTATTGCCATAAAGACCGACAAAGTAGCATTCACAGATACACAGATCAAACGGGCTGTGATATTATGCGCGCCCCCCTCAGACAGCTCAAAAATTTGGAGGAAAAAGGGATGCGAAGACTATTAGTGTCTATTGCAGCGATCGCCTTAGTGTCGGCTACGTCTGTGGTCTGGGCGCAGGGCGGCTTCAAAAGAATCAGCGAATTCTTAACCAGCTACGAGGAAGTTCCTTCTGTGTCGAGCACCGGCAACGGCGAGTTCAATGCAAAGATCAGCAAAGACGGCAGCCGCATCGACTGGGAACTGAGTTATGACGATCTCGAAGGCGCTGTGCAACAGGCCCACATTCATATTGGAAACAAAGGTGTGAATGGCGGCATCAGCGTGTTTCTCTGCACCAACTTGGGCAATGGTCCAGCAGGAATTCAGGCTTGCCCCGCACCACCGGCAACGATCTCAGGCACGATCTTCGCGGCCGATGTGAGTCCGAATATTCCGGCGACGGCAGCCGCCAGAACACAGGGCCTGAACACCGGGGAGATCGGCGAATTGATCAAAGCAATGCGCGCCGGCGCCACTTACGTGAACGTTCACAGCACGCTTTGGCCGGGCGGCGAGATCCGCAGCCAGATCGACGGCAACAGCGGTCACGACCACTAAGCATCCCGCAAGATTTTTCTGCTCCGAGTGCAAGGGGTTTACTGCGTCCAGCGCCTGACCCCTTGCACATTCTGTAATCCTGCCTATTCTTTAAACCCATGAACATCACACACTTGGAATGCGGCCTGTGCGGGCTGAGGCACGAGGCACGTCGGTTGCTCAATCTCTGCCGCGAATGCGGTAAACCGCTGCTCGTTCGCTACGACCTGGAGCGTGCGGCGCAAACGTTAACAAAGGAATCTTTACCGGCGCGGCGCGCTGATCTGTGGCGTTATCGCGAGGTGTTGCCGGTCGAAAACGACGAGCACATCGTTTCGTTTGGCGAAGGTTGGACGCCGCTGTTGCACGCACCGCGATTAGGCGAGCGCGTCGGCATCAAGGAGCTTTACATCAAAGATGAGTCGCAGAATCCGACGCAGAGTTTTAAGGCCCGCGGCATGGCGGCGGCAGTTTCGATGGCCAAGGAACTCGGCGCCGGCAAACTCGCCGTACCTTCCGCCGGAAACGCAGCGGGCGCCCTCGCTGCCTACGCGGCTCGCGCCGGACTCGAGTGTTACATCTTCATGCCTCGAGACACGCCCCGGGCGAACGTAGTCGAGTGTGAAGAGACCGGCGCGCACGTCACGTTGATGGACGGGCTGATCACTGATTGCGGCGCGGAAGTCGGCAGACGAAAAGAAGCTGAAGGTTGGTTTGATGTTTCGACGTTGAAAGAACCGTATCGCGTGGAAGGCAAGAAGACGTTGGGTTACGAAGTTGCCGAACAACTCAACTGGGAATTACCGGACGTGATTATTTCTCCAACGGGCGGCGGCACGGGCCTCATCGGAATGTGGAAAGCGTTTGACGAGATGGAACAGATGGGTTGGATCGGAAGCAAGCGTCCACGAATGGTGACTGTGCAGGCTGCGGGTTGCGCGCCGATCGTGCGCGCGTTTGAAGAAGGGAAACGTTTCGCGGACGAGTTTCCAAATGCTGCTACGACCGCGTCAGGTCTGCGAGTGCCTAAAGCGATTGGCGACTTTTTGATACTCGATGCGTTGCGCGATTCGGGCGGTACGGCTGTGGCGGTGACTGATGAAGAGTTGATCGCGGCTGTGCGTGAGATTGGTTCGCTTGAAGGAGTTTTTTGTGCGCCGGAAGGTGCGGCGTGTTTGCCGGCGTTGAGGAAACTCATCGACACCGGCCAGGTGAAGGAGAATGATCGAGTGGTGTTATTCAACACCGGCTCGGGCGTGAAATACATGGAATCGTTTTCGTCCGTGTAATCCGTGTTAAGAAAGGAAACAACTTGCGTTACCTCGGCTTTCTTTTAGTTTTGTTGGTCTGTGCTCCCCTGGTTTCGGCGCAAACGCCGTGGCTCACCGATACAGAGCGCTCTCGTTTTGAAGAGTTGCGACGCAGCGGACTCGACGCGCTCTACAACATCGACTACGACAAAGCCAACCGCGACTTCAAAGAGATCGTACGGCTTTACCCAAATCACCCCGGCGGCTATCAACTGCTCGCTGCGCGACTCTGGATCAAAACACTTTACGAGTCGCGCCGCTTGCAGTCGTCGCTTTATAGTTCCGAATCGTTCTATTCAACTGGCGACGACAAAGTCGATCCAAAGATCGTCACGGAGTTTCGCAATCTCACGCGCGAGTCGCGGCGGCTCGCGGAAGCGAAACTGAAACAAGAACCGAAGAATGTCGAGGCGCTTGATTTCCTCGCGAACACTGAAGGTTTGAAAGCGTCGTTTGAAGAAGCTGTCGAGCGCCGTCACTTCGCGGCGTTGCGCGATGGTAACGATGCTGTGAATCATCATCGCGAAGTGTTGAAGCTCGATCCGGAATACATCGACGCGCAGATCACGATCGGGCTTTATGAATACGTAGTTGGTTCATTGCCGTTGCCCGTGAAGATCCTCGCGGGCGCGACCGGGTTTCGTGGTTCGAAGAAACGCGGGTTGAAGATGCTCGAAGAGGTGGCCGCGAATGGGCGTTGGGCGCAGGACGACGCGAAGTCAGTGCTGATTCTGCTCTACACGCGCGAGAAGCGGTTTGCTGAGGTAGTGAAACTGACGCGCGAGTTGAGTGCGAAGTATCCGCGGAATTATCTGCTGCGACTCGAAACTGGCGATGCGCTGGTGTCGCTCGCCGCGCAGAAACGGAAGGAGAAAGATCTCACCGGAGCGGCTCAGGCGGAGAAGGAAGCGTTTGAGCATTTTGATGACATGCTGCGCGATAAGAGTGTGCGTGACTCGGCAGTACGTGCGCTCGATCTGATTCACTTCAAATACGGCGAGGCGTTGCTGACGGCGGGTTACAATGAGCGTGCGGCGAAGGAGTTTCTCGCGACGACGAAAGTCGATCGTGCGGAACCGGGGTTGGTTACGATGGCGCATCTTTACGCCGCGCGCGCGTATGATGTGGCAGGGAAGCGCGATGAAGCGTTGGCGCAATACAAGGAGGTGCTCTCGCGTCCGAACGTTTACGACGCGCACGAGGAAGCGAAGCGTGGCATGAAGCAGGCGTACAGGGCGGATGCGGTTGCGCGACCGCCAGATGTGAGCACTAATTAAATCCGTGTCTAAAGGTCGTTCCAATAGTCGTTCGAGTGAAACACGTCCCCGCCGTCTCTTACTGTGTCTGGACGGTGTGCCTCACAAACTGATCGAAGCCGCTCGCCACCGGGGACTGTTCGATGCGTTTGGACCACCGACGCGACTGCTCTCACCGTTTCCAACGATGACGAACGTGGCGCTCTCTGCGATGTTTGGCGCGACACCGCCGGCGGGTTACGAGAGTCTCTACTTCGATCGCGCCGCGGGTGAACTTCGTGGCGGGATTCGCAAGTATCTCGGCCGCCGCACGCCGGACAAGATTCCGTCGTCGTACATGGACGATCTCGATTACCAGGAGCCGCTGCCGTTTGAGTTTCTGATCTACGTTGCGCCCGAGAAGATTTGGCGCGCGGACATGCAGAAGTTTCGCGAACGTTTTCGCAGTGCGCCGCCGAATCGCGACTACTTCGCGTTTCTGAAAGCGACGGACGGATTGCTGCACAGTCAGGGACCGGCGCGACTCGCGATTGCGTTGGAGTCGCTCGACAAGATTCTCAAAGAGATTCGCGCTTATGCGGGCACTGAGACTGAGATCGTGATGTTCTCGGATCACGGCATGAACCTCGAAGAGAACCGGCGCGTGCCGCTCAAGTCGGCTCTGGAGCGCCGGGGTTTTGATGTCGTGGTTCCGGCGTTTGGTCTTTGCAGTTACGTGGCTGTTTATTGCCGTGACGAGCAACAGATCCCGGAAGTCGCCCGTGCGAGCGCGGAAATAATGGGCGTTGACTTAGCGGTTTATCGAGACCGTAACGAAGTTGTGATTGAGAGTGAGAGAGGGCAAGCGCGGATTCAAGCAGATGGTGAAAGTCTTAAGTATCTGACTGCGACCGGCGACCCGCTCGCGTTGGGCCATTTGGACCACGGAGATAAAACCGATAAAGAATGGTTCGCGGAAACTGCGGGACATAAATATCCGGATGCCGTTCCTAACATCTACAAATCGCTTTTCACGCCGCGTGTCCAGCACACCGCCGACATACTCATCAGCCTGAAAGACGGCTACTACTACGGCTGGTCGCCCTTCGGTCGCTTCGTGCGTCTCTACGCCACCCACGGCAACGCCCTCCAATCCAGCTCCGACGCTTTCCTCATGAGCACCCACCGCGAGTTTCCACAGTATGTACGCGCTGACGATGCAAGAGTGTTGTTGCGTGGTTAGCTTTACGCGTTTTTTGGGCATTCGGCTTGAACTCCGAACTCAAACCACGTACAAGAACCGTATGTCATCGGTTCCTGCTACACCGAGCTTAGTTGCAACACCCGCGGTCGAGACGTTCGCGCTCGTCAAACAGTTTGGCGAGTTTGTCGCGGTCGATCATATTGACTTACAGGTGAATCGCGGTAGTTTCTTCGGTTTTCTCGGGCCAAACGGCGCGGGCAAATCGACGACGATCAAGATGCTCACCGGCTTGCTCGCGCCGACAAGTGGGAAACTAAAAGTGCTCGATTTCGACATCGCCGAACAGCCGATGGAAGTGAAACGGCGCATCGGCGTCGTGCCCGAAGATCTCAATCTCTTCGAACGGCTGACTGGCGCGGAGATGCTCGCGTTCACCGGACGCATGTACGGCTTGCGCAGCGAAGAAATTGTGCAACGCTCGAAAGAGTTGCTCGAATTGATGGAGCTACAGGACGATCCGAAGAAGTTGATCATCGAATACTCGCACGGCATGAAGAAGAAACTCTCGCTGGCGTGCGCGCTGATTCATCGTCCCGAAATACTCTTTCTCGACGAGCCGTTTGAAGGCGTAGACGCGATTGCCTCGCGCACGCTGAAAGATCTCTTGTCGCGACTTACCACCCGCGGCTTGACCGTGTTTCTCACTTCGCACGTGCTCGAAATCGTCGAACGCCTCTGCACCGACATCGCCATCATCGCGCAAGGCAAACTGCTCGCTTCCGGATCGCTCAACGAACTCCGCAAAGGCATCCGCCTTGAAGGCGACGGCGCCGGGCCGGTCTCGCTCGAGGAGTACTTCATTCACGTCGTCGGCGGCACGCGGACGAGCGGTGAAGAAGAGGTGCTTCAATGGCTAACTTAAAGACAATCCACAGATTACGCAGATAGCCTTAATACACATCTGCGTAATCTGTGGATGGCTTGGTAAGAAAAGTCTTGGCCGCAGCACCTTGGCTCGGCTAGAATCATTGGCGGCAGGTCTCCTTACCCGCCTTAGTTATAGACCTTCCAGCCCAGAAGCTCCGTTGGTCCCCAGCTCGTTCTTCCCGAAAACGAGGTCCCGTTCATGGATTCGAATGTCGGTTTGGCTATTCAGTGCATAGGCATCCTCCTCCTTACACTGCTGTCTCTTTTCATGCGGTCGACGATCAGAAGCGCGTCGCTAAAGTATTGGACCGCTTCGTGGGCCAGTCTGTCCGTTGCCCTGCTAAGTCTCTTCATCGCCTTTCGCTTTCTTCCGTCGCAGCGGCTCTTTTACTCTCTTTACTTCTTCGGTGAATACCTCTTCGGTTTGCTTTTTATCGCTGGTTCCCGCAGTCAAGTAACCGGCGCAGCACTCCGCAAGCGGCACGCTTACGCACTCATTCCCGCTCTCGCAGTCGCATTCGTTCTGCCGTACTTGTCGCGCGACTTCAACGACCTGTTCATGATTCATGCCGTTATCGTTGCGGCGTTGTTTGCGACGGCGTTCATCACACTACGCAAAGGCTTCAAGTCAGACGAACCGAGCGCAGGCATTCGCGTGATGTCCACGGCACTGTTGCTCTTGACGATCGGATTCCTGCACTACGTTCCGGTGTTTGGCGCGCGCAAAGGACTGTGGGGCGTCACAGTGCCGGCGAGTTATTTGCAGTTCACGTCGGTTTTCGATCTACTGTTCGAGACATTGCTCGGCTTCGGCACGGTGATGGTGCTGATGGAGAGTGTTCGCCACGAAGTCGAACACGCAAATCGAAAGCTAACAGAAGCGCGCGATCAACTCGAGTTGCTGGTCCAAATGGATCCGTTAACTGAAGCGCTCAACCGGCACGCGTTTCACTCGTTGCTGCGACGGCCGGAAAAAGGGCAGGAGACGAAGACGTCAGGCAGCGTGGCGGTGATCGACATCGACAATCTCAAGCCGATCAACGACACGTTTGGTCACACGGTTGGCGACAAAGCGATCCGTGCGGTTGCGCGCGCGATGCGTTCGCTGGTGCGCGCGGATGATATGCTGTTTCGCTGGGGCGGCGATGAGTTTCTCGTGTTGATGTTCAACCTGCCGCAGGAAGAGGCGTTGCGGCGGATGGAGAAGCTGAATTTGATTCTTGAAGAGCACGGCGGGCGTTGGACCAGCGTGCCGATCACGGTGACGGTGTCGTTTGGTGTGGCGGGGTTTGATTCGTTGACGGGTCTCGGAGAAGCGATCGAAGCTGCGGATAAAGCAATGTACGCGCAGCGTAATCAAGCGCGCGGACGATCTTTGCCACAGATTAACACGGAGCACACAGACAAAGCCGAGCTTCAGTCCGTGTAGTCTGTGCCTATTACAATACGTTTACTGTTAAGCGCGATGAGTGGTAGATGCGCTGCGTTGCTTTCTGAAAGTCGGCTTCGGTGGCGCGATAGATGTCCACAAAGTTCTGCGGATTGCGATCGACAAGCGGAAACCACGAGCTCTGAATCTGCACCATGATCCGATGTCCGCGCTGAAACGCGTGGTTCACGTCCGGCAACGTGAATTCGATCTTCGTGATCTTTCCCGGATCCATTGCTTCCGGTTTCGAAAAACTGTTTCGGAAACGCGCGCGCATTGGCTCGCCACGCACGAGCATTTGATAACCACCCATCGTCTCAGGCGCGCTATTCGGAAACACGTCGATCAGTTTCACTACGAAATCCGAATCAGTTCCGGAAGTCGAAACATACAACGTGGCTTTGATTGGTCCGGCAAGCGTGACGTCGCGATCGAGCACATCGGTCTGGTAAACGAGAACGTCAGGGCGCGTTGCGGCGAAGCGCTGATCGTCAGTCATGTACTCGCGCGTCATACCGATCGCGATGTTGTTGATGAACGGAACCGGATGCGCCGGATCGCTGACGTACTCGTCAAACGCCGCCGCGCCTGACGGAGCAGTGAAACTCAATCCCCCATTCGCGTTGAAAAAGATCTCGCGCGACTCGACATTCTTCGGTGGCCAACTATCGTAGCGACGCCACTGATTCGATCCCGTCTCGAACACTGTCGCTTCAGCTAGTTGCTGGTTGCAGATGTCTTTCAGCAAACAGTTGAAGAAGGGCAGCTCAACGGTTTCGCGATAGGCCAGCGAAGTCTTCTGACCAAACGAGACACCGCCCAACACATCGCCATCGCTGCGCGCCCAGCCACCGTGAAACCACGGACCCATCACGAGCGTGTTGCGCGCGCCGGGATTCGTTTCCTCGATCGTCTTGTACGTGTTGAGTGCGCCGAAGAGATCTTCCGCGTCAAACCAGCCGCCGACCGTCATCACGGGCGTCTTGATGTTGCGCAGGTGTGGACGAATGTTTCGCGCCTGCCAGTAGTCGTCGTAGTTCGGGTGGCTCATGAGCTCGTTCCAATAAGCAATCTCACCTTTCAGATACTTCGTATTCGCATTGGCGAGCGGGCCCATGTCGAGAAAGAAACGATAGCCGTCGGGCGTTCCGTGAACGAAGCGCGGGGGAAATTCCTTGGTCGGTTCCGGACGCGGTTTGCCCAATGTCGAGTAGAAGTTGAACGCGTGCGGCAGAAAAAACGTGCCGTTGTGATGCCAATCGTCGCCGATGAACCAATCGGCGATCGGCGCCTGTGGTGACGCGGCTTTCAACGCGGGATGCGCGTCGATCACGCCCATCGAAGTGTAGAACCCGGGATAAGAAATGCCCCACATGCCGACGCGCCCGTTGTTGTTAGGGACGTTCTTTAGTAACCACTCGATCGTGTCGTAGGTATCGCTGCTTTCGTCGATGTCCTTTGGACCATTCTTCTTCGGTATGTACGGACGCACCTCGACAAACTCGCCTTCCGACATAAACTTCCCGCGCACGTCCTGGTAGACGAAGATGAACTTTTCTTTCTGGAAGTTTTCTGATGGACCGAGAGCGTCTTTGTACGCGTTGGCGCCGTATGGCGAAACGCTGTAGGGCGTCCGATTCAGCATGATCGGATATTTTTGCGACTGGTCCTTCGGCGTGTAGATCGAAGTGAACAGTTTCACGCCATCGCGCATCGTGATCAACTGCTCGGTTTTCGTGTAGAACGCTTTGACGTCGACCTGGTCGGTTCGCGCTTCGGACGAAAGAGTTAGGGTTGTGAGTACAAGGGGGACACAGATTATAAGAAATCTTAAAACCGGATTACGCATAAATAACTATGGAGCTTCGACGATTAACTCGCGGCCGAATTGAAAGTTGGGACGTTTGCGTCCTTTCATATATTTCGCCGCGGTTTGTGAAAGTGAAGTAATGAGTATGGGGAGCGCTATGGTCGCATCGCACGGAACGTACGCGGTGTGTGCGCCGCGTGCCAGTTTTCCGTAGATCAATCCCTCGTCAAACGACACTGCGTTCGAACGACCGCCGGGATGCGCGGAGTCAGTCGAGATCTGAATCGCGTACTTGTGCCCGTGATGATGTTCCTTCTGCAAGAACGAAGAGGTCGTTGCCTGTTGTATGAAACTCTTTGTGGTCCCGCCACCGAGATTGAGAATTCCGGACACACGCGACTGCGCCATCACGTTCATCATATCGAGCACGTCCTGGATGATGTCGAACATGAAGAAGTTCTTCTTTTCGAACCGCGCGCCGGCAATACCGACTGCCAACCCGCTGTCGGCGATCGCCGGACAGAAAATCGGCACACGTGCTTTGTAAGCGGACGTCAGCAAACCATCTTCAGTAGCGATCTCGGCGAGTTCGCGACCCAGCAGGTGCAGGAATTCGCGTGGTGAATATGAACGGTTCTGATCCAGTTGATTTGTAAACCCGCCGATCCACTCTTTTGCTTCGCGATACTCTTCGTCACTCGCAAGCAAGTCCCACATACGGCTGATCTGGGCCGACTCCAACTCCGCGTCAGTCATGCTCGGATGAGCCTGAAAGTGATAACGCCCGAGTGTCTCGTGCAGATCGTGAAACAGCATCGAACCTGACAGCACGAGCACGTCAACGAAACGATTCTTGATCACGTAGGCCAGTAGCCGTCGCATGCCTGCGGGAATGAGGGCGCCCGAGGCGGAGACGATGATCGTCGTGTTGTCGCCGAGCATATCGAGCCAGATCCGGTGCGCCTCGGCGAGTTGGCGGCCGCCAAAACCAGTGCCTTCCATCTTTTCGAGGAGTCCCGCCACTGAGCGATCGCGGTCTACCTGGACTGGGCGTGTTGGTGTGGTCAAGTACTTAGATGCCTTTGGTTTTCGTTGAGTTACCATGCAGGTTATCAACCTCTCGAGGCTTAGGTTTTTCAGCTACGTATTACATCTTAATAATCTGTTCTTCTGCGCGAACGCTGCTTTACTCCGTTGACTGCCAAATAGGTGTAAGCGTCGTAACGAGATTCATAAAACTGGGCCAGCTCGGCGCCTTCGGCTTCGCTAAGCTCGCCTTCTTTCACGCGCCGGCTGATCAAACGCCGGAAGCCGTCGTGCAGCAGACTGCGCTCGTAACGCGCCCGCTCAGCCGCGCCGCCGACGGTTGTTCCCTTGATAACTTTCTTGATGAGAAAACCTTCCTCATCAATGTGAACGTGCGCTTCGTGTGGCGCGCCAAAAAGATTGTGATTGTTGCCCATCACTTCCTGGTATGCGCCGACCAGCATGAACGCCAGATAATACGGCTCTTCAGGATTGAGCTTGTGCAACTCGAGCACCTGTTTCACGTCGTGCAGATCGACAAACTTGTCGACGATGCCGTCCGAGTCGCAAGTGATGTCACAAAGCGTCGTGTACTCTCTCGGCGGTTTGTTCAAGTGGTGAATGGGCACGATCGGAAACAGTTGATCCAGCGCCCAGTGATCCGGCACCGAACGAAACACCGAGAAGTTCGTCAGGTACTTCGCGCAAAGCAGCCGGCGCAGTTCGCCAAACTCTTCCGAAACGTACTTCGCCTGCTGTGCATACTTATCCGCGCGCTCGCAAACGTCCCAGAACAGCACTTCGCCCTTCGCGCGATCTTCCAAAGAGATCAGACCGAGGTTGAACAACGTAAACAGCTCTTCACGATGTTCGAGCGCGTCGTGGTAATACTCGCGATAATTCTTAACCGTGATCGACTCGCGCAGATCGCCGAGCTCGATCACCACCTGCGGATCGTCTTCATCGATTGCGATCGGCGTGATGTCTTCGACGACTGTTTCGATCTCGTCGAGAACGTTCGTCACGAGAATCGCGTGATACGCAGCCAGAAAACGTCCCGACTCCTGGATGATCGTCGGGTGCGGCACGTTCTCGTCGTCACAAACCTGTTTGATGGTGTAGATAACGTCGTTGGCAAACTCCTGCGCGGTGTAGTTTGCCGACGAGTCGAAAGCGGTTTTCGAACCATCGTAATCAACCGCCATGCCGCCGCCGACGTCGAGAAACTCGATTGGCGCCTTCATCTGAAAAACCTTCGAGTAGACGCGCGCGGCTTCCTTCATCGCATTCTTGATGCGCTTGATGTCGGTGAGCTGCGAACCGATGTGGAAGTGAAGCAGCTTCAGCATGTCCATGCGACCTGCTTCTTCGAGCCGGCGAATCACTTCCAGCAACTCGGTCGTCGTCAAACCAAACTTGGCGGCCTCGCCACCGGATTTTTCCCAGCGCCCCGAACCTTTCGAGTAGAGTTTGACGCGCATGCCGATCATCGGCAGTGGTCCGTCTTCGCGTTCCGCGACGTTGAGCACGTGATCGAGTTCGTTCAACTTCTCGATCACGATGACGACTCGCTTTCCGACTTTCGCGCCGGCAAAAGCGAGTTCGATAAACTCTTGGTCCTTAAAACCGTTCAGAACAAGCAGGCTGTCGCCGGGCTGTTCGAGCGCCAGTGCGGCATAAAGCTCCGCTTTCGAACCTGCTTCGAGTCCGAAGTCGTAGCGCGAGCCTTCGCGCAGGTACTCTTCGACCACCGGACGTTGCTGGTTAACCTTCATCGGGTAAACGCACATGTGCGAACCCTTAAACTCAAACTCGCGAATTGAGCGGCTGAACGCCCGCTGAAGTTTTCTAACCTGGGCGGCAACGAGTTGCGGAAAACGCAGCAGCACGGGCGCGGTGATCCCGCGCTTGGCAAGGTCGTCGATAATTTCTTTTAGGTCGGCCGAGCGAGGGTCGCCTTCGACGGGTCGGACTACAAGATTTCCCTTCCGGTTTACATCAAAGTACCCAGCACCCCAGTTTTCGATTCCATAAGTTTCGAGCGTCTGCTCGATTGCCGTGGTCAATTAGCGGTCTCCTGCCTTCGAACTATGACTTGTACGATATGAATTAATTCAGAAACACTGATGCACATTATCCCGAATCGAGTTGCGGAGTTGTGTTGGGTGGAACGCTTTAGTGGCGCAATGTAACAGAAAATGGCCGGTGCGGTCTATAACTTTTCCAAAATGCTAACCTTTTGTGACGACACAGTGTGGCGAATTCACCCTTGACATCATATCTTCCCCGTTTATAATGGCTGTTTTTTACATCGCGCCGTCGTTTTATGACGCACGCTCGTTTTCCGATAGCCGACGCAGCTTCCCACATTCTTCGCACCAAATTTCGCGCCGGGGCGAAGGGAACCCCCAACACTCCCTATAATACCTTCAGGAGATCACATGAACCCTAAGACTGTCTTGAAATACGCTACCGATCAGGGCGCTAAGTTCGTCTCTGTTCGTTTCACCGATTTACCCGGCTCCTGGCAACATCTTACGTTTCCCATCAGCGAACTGGGCGAAGACCAGTTTGAAGATGGCTTTGGTTTCGATGCTTCTTCAATCCGCGGTTGGGCGGCAATCCACGAGTCAGACATGCTGCTCGTCCCCGACGCCACGCGCTTCTGGATGGATCCGTTTTCGGAACAGCCGACGCTTTGTCTCATCGGTAGCGCCGTCGATCCGATAACGAAAGAGGGATACGCTTTCGATCCCCGCTCGGTGGCGCAACGCGCGGAAAGTTATCTCAAGTTTACCGGTCTCGCGGACACCGCTTTCTTCGGTCCCGAAGCGGAGTTTTTTGTCTTTGATTCCGTCAAGTTTCACAACGAACAACACTCCGCGGGTTACGCGATCGATTCCGATGAAGGTCACTGGAACAGCGGCCGCGAAGCGAACGAATTCGCAGGTTCAAATCTCGGCTACCGCATTCGTCCGAAGGAAGGTTACGTGCCGGTTGCGCCGATCGACTCGCTCATCGATCTGCGTTCGGAGATCTCGCTGACGTTGGAAAAGTGTGGGGTTCATGTTGAGTGTCATCACCATGAAGTGGCGACGGCGGGCCAGTGCGAAATCGACTTTCGTTACTCAACAATGTTGGGTACAGCCGACAATCTGCAAATATTCAAATACGTAGTTCGCAATACTGCACACGAGTATGGCAAGACAGCGACGTTCATGCCGAAGCCGTTGTTTGGTGATAACGGTTCAGGAATGCACGTTCACCAGTCGTTGTGGAAAGGCGAGAAACCGCTGTTTGCCGGCGATGGTTATGCGGGATTGTCGGAGATGGCGCGGTTTTACATCGGTGGTTTGTTGAAACATGCGGCGGCGATCGTGGCTTTTGCCGCGCCGACGACGAACAGTTACAAACGGCTCGTGCCGGGTTTTGAAGCGCCGGTGAACCTTGCGTACTCGGCGCGTAATCGTTCGGCTGCGATTCGTATTCCGATGTTCTCGACGAATCCGAAGTTGAAACGGTTGGAGTTTCGTCCGCCCGATCCGTCGTGCAATGCCTATCTCGCGTTTGCGGCGATGCTGCTGGCGGGACTCGACGGCGTGCAGAACCGGATCGATCCCGGCGACCCGCTCGAGAAGGACATCTACGATCTCTCGCCGGAGGAATTGAAGGACGTGCCGACGTTGCCGGGTTCACTCGACGATTCATTGAAGGCGCTGGAAAACGATCACGACTTCCTTTTAAAGGGCGACGTGTTCAGCCCGCAGTTGATCGACAAGTGGATCAGCTACAAACGAGATCGCGAGATCACGCCCCTGCGCATGCGCCCGCATCCGCTGGAGTTTTCGTTGTACTATGACATTTAGTGATTGAGTTTCTGCTTCGTGATCTCCCGGACCAAAATGGTGCGCGGCTGTTTATCGATCGCATAGCGAACGAGCAGCCGCGTGCCTATAAAAGTCTGACAACGCAGCCGGGGCAAAAGGCGCT
>DATELP010000242.1:0-2702 GCA_035276425.1 Pyrinomonadaceae bacterium | reverse complement strand
AAATCGCCGCGAACTCCGAGCGGATGTTGTGAGTCGTGAAGCTCGGAATGCCGCGGAATAGCGGAAGCAAACCCGTGCGTGAATCCGCGCGCGTGCGGTAGTAACCTTCCTCGTAAGCAAACGTCACCCACTGGTTCCATTTGTACTGAATATTCCCGGAGAACAAATCACCGCGGCTGCCACGCAGACCAAACCGCCGTGCATCACGCGCCATCACTTGATCGCCACCGTAATAGAGATAGGCGGTCCAACCAGCATTGCGTCCTTTCGGATCGGCATCGAAGATTCGCGACAACGGAAATCCGAGTTGAACGAAGCCGCCCTGAGCACGCACGGGACGCTGCGGCGCCACGACTGGAATACCGTCGTCGAGGCCGAAGACAACTGTCGATGCGCCATCGATCGAAGTCGCATTGGCCGTGCTTGTCAGTCCGAAAGTGTCGTTGAAGTTGGAGAGTAATTGTCCCGCGAGAAAGAAACGCAGATCGGAACCCGCGTAATACTTCCCAACCAGCGTCACGAAATGCGTCGGCAACTGAAACTCGGCTGAGTATCCATTGCTATCACTGTTGACTTCCGCGCCACTCGGAAACGCCGGTCTGAACGCAACCGGCACGTTTGCAGCCGTGACGATCGCCGTGCGACGCGCGTGTTCGAAACTGAAGATCAATTGCGCCGGCGCGACGCTCGGTGCTTTATCGAGTTGCCACTGAAACACCGCGCGCCCCTGAACTCCCGGCCGCTGCGAATCAGCGCCCTGCCTTTCGCCGAAACCTAACTGATTCGCGACATCGCTCGGCAGATTTCCGAAAGCCGGCAACACGATCGCGATCTCCGGTTCAAACTGAAAATTCCGCGAGCCGCCAAACTTGTGATTGAAACCAAACTTAACTTGCGGAATGCGCGTGTAAGCAGCACCGTAACCAATGCCACCAAAGTTTGTGTTCTCGATCATGTTGGGCAAGGTCGACGAGACGAATGGCGACCAGTCCTGCCCGAACAAAACGAACGCGCTGTTGTCGTCGCTGAAGCGACGATCGATCCTGACCCACGCCAAACGTAACGATGCCTGACTCGATCGAATCGAACTGATGTTGCGATTGTTGACGCGCGTGAAGTCACCTTCGAAATCGAACTCGAGTTTTCCGGTGATGCTCGTCTTCGGCGCGGGATCCAGCCATTCGAAGTTTGCTCCGAGTCGTAGTCCGCGTGCGCGCACGTGAAACTCGGGCGAATTGTTTGGACCAGTGTCTGCGGCGAGGAGCGGCAACGGAAAATCGTTTCCCTGCGGCGACGATGAATCGTGAATGACGCTTGTTTTGAAGATGCCGTACAGCTTGAGACGCGCGCCTGTTCCGAGTTTGATGTCGGGGATCAGTCCTTCCCGTTTCGGTGAGTCAATGCCCTGTAATCGAACCGGCGCGACGGCTGCGATTATGGCGGGTGTCGGTTGCGGCTCGGGTGTGATTGGCGGCGGCGGAGTCAGGGTCTTGTACTCGGCCGTGATCGTCTTCACTTCCGGAGACGCACCCGTCGTACGTAACGATTCGAATTCAGTCGACGAGATCACGCCTTTGTCGCGCAAGATCACCGCCAGTCGATCTCTTTGCTCTTCAGGTGAGGCGTTCGATGTGATCGCACTTGCTTCAGCTTCCGAAATGATCCCTTTGTTTTGAAGTATTCGGATGAGTGGATCAGCTTTATCAGAAGTCTGTGAGAAGACACTTCCAACACTTACCAGGACAACTACAATAAGACGTAGGTATACACGCATGATCAGTTCCTTTCTGCCACGAAAAGGCACAAAAGGCACAAAATCTATTCGTCTGTTTTTCGTGCCTCTTTGTGGCTATCGGTGGCAGTGCGAAACCATGCAGGGTGATGTGTCCTGGCCCAATCTTCCGTCACCGTTCCGTCGATCATCGATCGGAACGTGCCAGGTTGGTGGGCCGTGCCTTCATAGACGTGAATGATGAAGCCGGCCAACATCACCAGCGCCGCAATGTCGTGAATCACATAACTCACGGCAACAATCCAGCGCCCAACCAGATTGTCAAACCACATCAACAATCCGGTGATCAGGAACAAAATGGCGCTCACAACGATGGCCCAGAAATACATCTTCTGACCGCCATTGAAAAATCCGACGTCTTCGAGTTCACGCCCTTCTTCGTTCGTCGCGTACTGGCGCAGTCTCCTGGTCCAACGCCGGTCCACTTCGGTCCATGCCATCGGCGCAAACCAGTTGAGGAACTGGAAAAAGAAGAAGATCGTGAATATCAATCCGAACCATGGATGAAGCAGACGCGTGCGTGGTCCACCGCCGAAGAGTGGCGCGATCCAGTGGAAGAGCCAGGGCGAGTAGATCGCAAAGCCGGTCAGAAGTGAGAGGATGAAAAAGATCGCGACCGACCAGTGCAGGAAACGTGTGTATACCGGATGGCGTAACAACTCGCCGCGACGCACACGAGTAGTACCAAACCTGGCAAATTCGCCACGAGCTCTTTCGTCGAAGTCTTTCGCTTGCACGCTCATGGCTTCTCCTTTCGCGCAGCTTCGACTTCATCAGCCGGGCCGGTACGGACTTCGGGCGGTTCGGGCTCCGGTAGTTTCGGTCCGTAGAAGACTCGATGAAAGAAGACGGCTCCGATGCCGAGTAAACCCAACACCAAACCGGTCGGCTTTGCGATCCATTTCCAATA
>DATELP010000241.1:0-30976 GCA_035276425.1 Pyrinomonadaceae bacterium | reverse complement strand
GTAAACCTTCTCGTCGCCGGGACAGTAGAATGGACCAATCGCCGCGCCCATGTTGCCGCAGGAGGTCTGAACCTGATCGGTGAAAAGCACGAGCGTTGGTTCGCGATACTGCCTTCCGTTCTGCCGAAAGATCTCGCCCCACACATCTTCCGACTTCGCCAGCACAACGCCGACGAACTGTTTCAACTCTTCTTCTTCAGCGTTCTGCGGACGTGAGGTTTGAACTTGAGACGGTTGATCGGTCGGAACCTGTTCCAGAAACTGTCGCGGATCGGCGCCGAAGAGCAACGCGATAACGATCACCAACAACGTACCGAGTCCACCACCAACAGCAACTCTTCCTCCGGTTAGACCACGGCGGTCCTCGATGTTAGTGCTCTGCCGTTCTCCTCGCCAACGCATAGTTGTCTCACTCCTCCGCGTGTGTTTTTCCGCGGAAAAGATTTACAAGACTATGTGTCAGCGAAGCGATCCTTTGATGGATTTTTAGTCACTCGCGCGGGCGATGGATTCCTCAGGAACCACTTCGAGGTCCAACTTTTGTGTGCCGCGAATGACCACGAGCGTTGACTTGTGACCGATGCGTTCCTCGGTCAACAGCTTGTGCAGATCGTCGATGCCTGCGATTGGCCGTTCGTCAAAACCGATGATGATGTCGCCTTCCTGCAGTCCCGCTTTTCTGGCCGGACTTGTCTCTTCGAATGAGACCACCAGGATTCCGCTCTCAACCGGCAGATGGTAATAGCGAACGATGCGCCGCGGCAGCGGCACGTTCTGTCCAGCGAGTCCAACATAACTGCGACTCACTTTACCGTCGCGAATCAACCGGCTCGCCACAAACTTCGCCGTGTCGATCGAAGTCGCGAAACAGATTCCCTGCGCGGGCAGGATCATCGCCGTGTTCACGCCGATCACTTCGCCACGCGAATTCACGAGTGGTCCACCGGAGTTACCCGGATTCAACGCCGCGTCGGTTTGAATCACTGCGTCCATCAAACGTCCCGAGCCCGCACGCAGCGAACGCCCGAGCGCGCTGACCACGCCCGCGGTCACGCTGTACTGAAAGCCGTAAGGATTGCCGATGGCCAGCACCAGTTGTCCGACGCGTACCTGTTGCGACTCACCGAGATGAGCCGGAACGAGGTTCGGCGCGTTGATTCTGATCACGGCGAGATCCGTGTCCGGGTCATCGCCGATCAGGTCTGCCTGATACTTAGTCCCGTCAGTAACCGTGACTTCGATTTTGGTCGAGCCGTGGACGACGTGGCTGTTCGTGAGAATGAAGCCGTCGGGCGTGAAGATGAAACCGGAGCCGCTGCCACGCGCCTCGCGCGGCGAACGCGGACCGTTTCCTCGTCGATTGTTGATCGGTTGTTGTACTTCGATGTAAACGACGGACGGGCTCACCCTTTCCGCCGCCGAGATTACCGCTTTCGAATAGGCATCGAGCAACTCGTCATCAGTTGCTGTATTTGCCGCTCGTTCGTTGCTGGTTGTTAAAGGTTCTGTCTTAAATTGTTCGTCGCTTAAAAACTCAATTGCTTCCCGCATGTACTACCTCTTGTTCGTTCTTTTGCCACTTCAATTTTATCAAAACTCGTCAAGTGGCCCGTCGACTGTTTGATGCGCGCGAAAGGTCTGAAGGAGTCCCAGCGTGATTGCCAGCACGACCGGTCCGAGCACGATTCCCAGCAGGCCGAAAACACTGATTCCGCCGAGTACGGAGAAGAAAACGAGCAGCTCGTGTAAGCGCGTTTGGTTCTTCATCCACTTCGGCCGGAGGAAGTTGTCGATCGTGCTGATTACCAGAGCGCCCCAAAGAACCAGCAAGATGCCTTTCGTTACATGGCCGTTTGCAAAGAGGAAGATCGACCACGGCAGCCAAACCAGAAACGAGCCCAACACCGGGATCATGCAGACGAAGGTCATCAGCACCGCCCAAAGTAGCGGCGAAGGAATACCCAGGATCCAGAACGCGAGCCCGCCGAGTAGTCCCTGAAGCGAGGCAATTACAACAATGCCGTAAACACTCGCACTAACCACTTCGCTCGTGCGCGTGATGATCGCTTTGCTCTGCTGGCGCTCGAGTGGCAACGCCGCCGGCAGTTTGCTGACGATCTTGTCGCCGTCCCGGAAGAGGTAATACATCGTGAAGACGACGAAGAATGCCTTCACGATTCCACTCGCGATGCCGCCTGCCAGGTTCCACGACAGACTGAGCAGGAATTGCCCGGCACGCTGTAGTTGATCGGCCATGAACTGTTCCGAACGCGAAGTGTCGATACCGAAACGGCCCTGAATCCATTCAGAGGCCCGGCCAAGCAGGGACGTCTGCGGATTCATCACGCTGGCGATTTTTGCAGGGAGGTTTGGAACGGCGGCTGACAATTCTTCGGCGACGGCAACCGTGAGCACGGTGAGCGGCAGAACGGCGAGTAACACCACGAGCACACACGAGAGCAACGCGCTCACCCACGGGCGTTTGATGCGAACTTTCAACCGTTGGTGAACCGGATAAAAAACGATCACCAGCACGATCGCCCACGCCAGCACGCCGATGAACGGCCTCAGCATCAACCAGCACAAATAAAGCGCGAGTGCGGTCGCGGCCATGACGGCTATCCACCGGGCTTGATCGATCTGTTCCTTCACCTGGAACCCATCGTAGCCACTGGCGGTTCATTAGTGAAGCTAACGTGACAGGATCACAGAATGACAAAATGGCTATTTCCTGAAGACGATCTTGTTAATTCTGTGAATCCTGTCTACTACCGAATCAGATCTGTTTACGGAATGTTCGTGGAGTCACGCCTGCAAACCGTCGAAAGCAGGTCGTGAAGTGACTCTGACTCGAGAATCCGGATCGCAAAGCAATCTCCGAAATCGGCGAGTCAGTTTCCTGCATCAACTTCTTCGCGCGTTCGATTTTTCGCTCCGCGATGTAGTTGGTCGGCGTCATACCCATTGACTGTTTGAACGCGCGAGAGAAGTGGAAGTAGCTCATTCCAACTTCCTTCGCCACCGTTCGCAATTCAACTCGTCCTTCCTGCTCGGTCAACAGGTGCTCTTCGATGAGACCCATCGCCTTGCGCAAACGGTGCGGCGCCATTCCACCCTGACCGACGTGCAGATCTTTGAGAAAGCTGTAGTGCCGCGCGAACTGCATCGCGAGTCCGACGGCCAGCGAATCGGCATACAACCGGCTCATCACGTTCGCCTCGCTCAACTCGCCCAACAGCGAGAGCGCGATATGCCGAATGTGCTGACTCTGAAATCCGATCTGCGGCGTTAGTTCTAAATCTTTGAACGACGAATCAAAATCTTTCACCGCGTTTCGCACAAACAGAGGACGCAGCGAAAGAAGCACAACGTCGATACGCGGACTGTTCGAACGGCACGACCACGACGTACTCACCGGCATGATCGCGACTTCATTCGTCCGCAGTTCACCTTCAAAATGTCGTTTGGTTATCTGCGCACTGAGAGTGACAGGCGCGCCCATGTTCAGAACAATGCAATGCCTGTCTGAAGCCGGCACGCGCAATTCCCTGAAGCTGCGCTGCAAGTGCAAAACGCGAACGTTTTGCCAGGAAAGTTCATCGCTTGAGGCCACCACAGCCTCGGAATGCAAAACAGAAACGGGTGTGGATTGCCAAGCCGGCCAACTCGGAAAACTGGGAGTGCTGACGGTTTGTAACATGACTACCTCTTCTTGCTACTAGACTTGTTTGGCAACGGTAGAGACAGGTTAGCCAGTTACGCGATTTCGCGAGACCCTCAAAAGCATAGAATTCATCCTGCACTTTTCTGTAGTAGCGGGTTTCCTAAATAGGGTGATCTATTTGCCACCCTTGCGGCTGATGCGGAAGACGATATCGCCGGGAACGACGAGCAGGATCTCGGTTCCGTGTTGAGGCAAGCTGATAAGTGTGAGTTTTCCGCCAATGCGTTCCGCGCGTTCGCGCATACCCTGCAAACCGAAGTGTCCCTGCTTTCCGTTAGCAAGGATCATTGGATCGATACCGGTGCCGTCGTCTTTCACGGACACAGAAAGATCCTGCGCATACTTGAGTCTGACTTCGAGGCGTTTGCCGTGCGAGTGCATAAACGAGTTGCGGATCGCTTCGTAGCCGATTCGATAGACTTCATCACTGACGATCGGGTGCATCTCTTTCGCTTCGCCGATCACGGCGAAGTCAATAGCCATAGATGTGGGAAGCAAACCGTTCTGCGTCGCGCGCCGCAAAGCTTCAGTCAGATCGTTCTTCTCGGTCGTAGTCGTACGCAGCGAGTTCAACGCGGCGCGGCCCTCCTCAGTTGCTTGCGCCAGCCACACGGAAATCTGTTCGATGGCGCGGCGCAGTCGCGTCGGCTCGGCTGGACCATCGAGCGCATCGTCGGCAACCATCTTGCTGCCTTGAATGGTTTGGAGAAACGTGTCATGAAGCTCGCGCGCGAGCTGTGTGCGTTCTGCGAGCCGTTCGTCGAAGCGCCTACTCATCGCGTGCGAGAGTTGGCGCACACGGAGTTGATACGCGAGCCACGCCAGCAGGAGAAACAACGCGAGGCAGAGCAGCCGGAACCACGCGGTTTGATACCACGCCGGCGCTACAGTGAAACTGAACGTCGCCACTTCCTGATTCCAAACGCCGTCGTTGTTTGACGCAGCGACACGAAAGACGTAGTTGCCGGGGCTCAGGTTGGTATAAAAGGCTTGCCGCCGAACGCCTGCTTCCTGCCAGTCTTTGTCCCAGCTTTCCAGTTTGTAACGAAAGCGCACTCTCTCAGGAACTGAAAAACTCAACGCTGTGTAATCGAGGCGCACATTCTTTGTCAGCGCCGGAAAGGTGGCGTTGGTCAACGTCGAATAGGATTTGCTATCGGCGATTATTGATGTGATAGCCACGGGCGGCGGCAATGGGTTTCTGTAGATTTGCGCCGGGTTCAAGCGAGCGATACCGCTGCGCGTCGCGAACCAAAGTAAACCATCGCTGCTTTCGATAACGCCCGAAGAGTAGACGTAGACGCTGCCTCGCTGGAGTTGCTCCGGCAAGTCACTCACGAGATCGAACAAATCGTAGCTCACCCGGTAATCGGGTTGTTGTAGAACTTGTTGCACCTCGCCTTGCGAAATATGAACGATGCCGGCGTTTGCGGATAACCAGAGTCCGTCGTCGCGCACGACGAGTCCGGTAATCGATCCCAGTTCGAGAGCAGTAGTGTTCAGCTTATGAAAACGATCGTCTTTGAGGAACGCTAATCCCGATTGACCAGCGGCCCACAATTGGCGATCGCGCCCGGCGACGAGGTTGATTGGTCCAACCGTTAGACCTTCCGCTGCCGCGTACGTTCTCAGGTTGCCGCCGTCGACGGCCACCAATCGATCGCTGTAAACCAGCCACACACGATTGGCCGCATCCGTGAACGCATACGACGAGGCCCAGTCAGGATGCTCCTTGATTATCGGAGTAAACTTCCAGAAGCCGTCTTTGAGTTGAAACTCGCCAGCGCCGCCATACGCTACCCACATCGTTCCAGCAGCGTCTCGCGTAATTGACGAAACCGTTATCGGGTCTTTAGTCGCCGACGAGCGCGCCAGCTTCAGCATTTCTTCAGGCGGGGGAATGCTCGTGAAGACTCCGTTTTGCCAGCGCAACAACTTGTCCATCGCGCTGATCCAGATCACGCCATCCGGATCGCGATAAGCCGTGACGACTTGAGTCGGCGCGCCTTCGATCGGCTTCGCATCAGTAACTCGCGCGATGGGCCACGGCGTGGCACCGTACGATCCGGCCCACACGTCGCCGTTATCGCCGGCGATCAGACTGAAGTGAGTCGCACCTGACGGAAAGGGAAACCACGTGACATTGCGAAAACGAAAACGATCGAGCCCACCGTCAGTGCCGACCCAGATGTTGCCTTCACGATCCTCGAGCAGCGCCTGGGCCACGTTCTCCGTCAGACCCTGCTGCTCAGTAAATCTTTCGACTTCCTTGCTGGACTCCGATATTCGTCCGTTGAGCCGATTCGGAAAGGGAATGCGACTAACGCCGTCACCGGCCAACCACAGTGCGCCGTCGCGATCGAAAAGTATTTCCTCAGCAGGAATATTGAATTGCGGTAACGGATCGTTGCGAGTGTTTGTTGACGGGCGAAAGGCGCGCACCGTTTGCTGGCCGTGATCGTGAAACAACATCGTGCCGTCGGGTGCTTGCGTAAACGCGAACACGGCTTCCGATTTAACACCGGTGTCGTGAAACTTCTTCTCGCCTTTCGGCAGAAACATGATCCCTCGGCCGGTTGTGACCCAGAGTGTGCCTTGCTGGTCGACGTAGAGCGTCCAGGCGGAGCGGCTCGGGTAATTCCAGTCCATTCGGATCGTGTGCCAACGCGATCCGTCGAAACGTGTGAAACCGCCGACGACACCCGCCCAGATCGTTCCATCGTGATCCTGAACGAAGCTACGGACTCGTCCGACCGGAAAGCCTTCGGCTTCGGAATAGTTTGTGACCCGGCCGTCTTTCAGCACACTTGCGCCGCCGCGTAGATAACCGATCCACAAGCTCCCATCCGGAAGGGCCATCAAAGTGGACACGGCGACTGAAGGGAGATCGTTGACTTCCGGTTTGTACAGCTCGAAGTAAAGACCATCGAAGCGGTATAGACCGTCAGTTGTTCCGATCCACAAGAAACCGTCGGTTGTTTGGGCGAGCGCGTTGACGGAGCCGTTCAGTCCGTTCTTGGCATTCCAGGAGGAGTGATAGAGCTGTGTGAGCGGCTGATGCGGATCGAGCGCGAAGACGGACGGCGAGAGCAGCACAAAGCAAACCCACAAGACAAACGGAATGGAGCTTTTCCGATCCATCTTTCTTCACCACAGACTCCGACGATAGCCCCTTCACAGTCCTGCCGAATCCTCCGAATCTTCAGTTCGCGAACTGTAGTTATCTATAGGTAGGTCTTTTTCATTCTCACCGGGCTTTAGCCCGGTGCCAGACGCAGAACCAGCATGGGAAACCGTTTAAACGGTTTCCTTTGTTGTCCGCTGAAACGTTTCACCGGGCTAAAGCCCGGTGTGAATGAAAGGATCTTCGAGAAAATCAGACCTGAAGTAGACCACGGCGCAGGGCGATAATTACGGCGTGGGTGCGGTCGTTGGCGCCGAGTTTTTCTACAAGGTTTTTGATGTGGAAATTGACGGTGGTTTCAGCGATTGCGAGTTGATCGGCAATCTGTTTGTTGCGGAAGCCGTCGCGAATGAGTTCCAGCACTTCGAGTTCACGAGTGGTGAGATCGTCTTCCCCTAAATGTTCCGCAAGGCGAGCCGCAACTGCCGGCGGAATATGGCGTCCTCCTCCATGCACCGAACGCACGACCGCGAGCAGCTCGTCTTTCGGCATGCTCTTCAAAACGTAAGCAGCCGCTCCAGCCCGCAACGCCCGCTGAATCTCGGCGTCGCCGTCGGAAGTGGTCAACATGATGATGCGCGCGAGCGGAAACTCACCGCGAATCGCGATCAGCGTGTCAACGCCGTCTGTTCCCGGCAGTCGAAGATCCATCAACGTGATGTCCGGCCGGTGCCGGCGAAACTCGTTGATGGCTTCAGTGGCATTCGCGGCTTGCGCCACGAGCTGCATGTCAGACTGCGAGGCAATGATCGTGTTCAGACCCTCGCGGAAAACCGGATGGTCTTCGACACTCAGAATGCGGATAGGCTGCGCGGGTTCCATCATGCCTCGTGCCCGCAATTGTAATGGTTATCTGCACTTGAGCGAAGCTTTCCGCCGCAACTTCGCGACGAATTGAGCAAATCCCGAAAAGAAGGACTTTCGCGACTGCCTTAAGTTCCCAGCACCAAAGGGAGAGCGATTATGGAAGATCTGAGGCGGCGTGACTTTCTGAAGCAGACGGCGCTTGTCGGCGGAGGAGTAATCCTCGGCCAACAGTTGTTGACCGATGGTAGCGGCACATTGAAACAAGCACTGGCATTGGTCCCCGAAATAACGGCGGAAAAGATCGCCGTGCGTTTACGTGTTAACGGCGCGAATTACGGTTTGCGTCTCGATCCGCGTGTTTCGTTACTCAATCTTCTGCGCGAACAGCTCGATCTCACCGGCACGAAAAAAGGCTGCGATCACGGCCAGTGCGGCGCGTGTACCGTGCTCGTCGATGGCCGTCGCATCAATTCCTGTCTCGCGCTGGCAGTGACATACGACGGCGCCGAGATCACGACGATCGAAGGTTTGGCCAAAGGCGATCAGTTACACCCGTTGCAGTCGGCGTTTATCGAGCACGAAGGTTTTCAATGCGGTTATTGCACGTCGGGTCAGATCTGTTCTGCTGTAGCGATGTTGCAGGAAGTCGAACAGGGCACGGTGAGTCATGTGACTGCGGACGTGCGCCGCCAGGGACCAGTTGAACTGACCGACGACGAGATACGCGAGCGCATGTCAGGAAACGTCTGCCGTTGTGGTGCTTACCCGGGCATTGTTTCCGCCATTCGCGAAGTGAGTGCAGCGGGAAGGAGCAGTTCGATATGAAACCGTTTGCTTTCACACGAGCTTCGAACAGCCAGACAGCGATTCAAGCGGTGATAAAGGATCAGGCGGCGAAGTTCATCGCGGGTGGGACCAACCTCGTCGACCTGATGAAAGAGGACGTCGAACAGCCTAATCATCTGGTGGACATCAATCGTCTCGCGCTTACGCGAATCGAGGAGCACAACGGCGGGTTGCGGTTGGGCGCACTCGCTCGCAACAGCGACACTGCGAATCATCGTCTCGTGCGCGAACGTTTTCCACTCGTTTCGCAGGCGATTCTCTCGGGCGCCAGTGCGCAACTACGCAATGCAGCGACGAACGGCGGCAATCTCATGCAACGCACACGTTGTTATTACTTCTACGACGTTGCGATGCCGTGCAACAAACGGCAGCCGGGGTCGGGTTGCGGCGCGCTCGAAGGTTTCAATCGCATGCACGCGATACTCGGCGCGAGCACGCAGTGCATCGCCGTGCATCCGTCTGACATGTGCGTTGCGTTGATGGCGCTTGATGCTGTGATCCAGGTTGAAGGTCCCGAAGGATCGCGGAGTATTCCGTTTGCTGAGTTTCATCGTTTGCCCGGCGACACGCCGCAGTTAGATACGAATCTCAAGCACGGCGAACTGATCACGGCGATCGATTTGCCCGCCGCAGCGTCAGCCTTTTCGGCGCATTCTTATTACTTAAAGATTCGCGACCGCGCTTCGTATGCATTCGCGCTCGTATCGATAGCTGCGGCGCTCGAGGTTCAGAACGGAACGATCAAACAAGCGCGTCTCGCACTCGGTGGCGTCGCCCACAAACCCTGGCGCGCACCGGAAGCAGAAGCAGTTTTGAACGGCGCGCCGCTCAATCAGGAGACTTTCAGACGCGCCGCCACGGCGGCTCTCAAAAAAGCGCAGGGTTACAAATACAACAGTTTCAAAGTCGAACTCGGCCGGCGTGGAATCGTGCGCGCGCTGACTATCGCCGCTGGCGAAGGGAGAACGGCATGAGTGAACGTCCAGCGAATGTCGGTAAACCGGTCAGCCGTGTCGATGGCCCGTTGAAAGTAACGGGTCGAGCGCGTTATTCGGCGGAGTTCAAGACTGAGAACATCGCGCACGGCATGCTCGTGATGAGCACGATTGCGAGCGGACGTATCAAGTCGATCGATACGAAAGCGGCGGAGCGTGCGCCGGGCGTGCTCGGCGTCATCACACACCTGAACGCTCCGCGTTTGAATTTTCCGGAACGCACCGTGGGACCGAATCGCGTTGTCGACGATCAGGTTGGACCGTGGGTTGGCCGCTCATTGCCGGTGCTACAGAGCGACACGATCTATTTCAACGGTCAGCCGATCGGCATTGTTGTGTCCGAGACTCTGGAGCAAGCTGAATACGCCGCGACATTGGTTGAGGTCACGTATGAAGAACGTCCGCACGCGACGAGTTTGGAAGCAGAGATAAGCCGCGCGTTTCCGCCGCAGGAAGGTTTGATGAAGAACTCGCCTTTTGGCCGCGTGGCCGATTATTCGCGCGGCGATCCAGAGGCGTTGAGCAAAGCAGAAGTAACCAGTGATCAAACCTATACGATCCCGATCGAGCATCACAACCCGCTGGAATTGCTCTCGACGATCGCGCAGTGGACCGGAAACAAACTGACCGTTCACGACAAGACGCAATGGGTCCCGAATACGCAGGACCACCTGGCGATGGTCTTCAACATTCCGGTCGCAGACGTACACGTGATTAGTCAGTTTGTCGGCGGCGCATTCGGATCGGCCTTACGCCCGTGGTCGCATCCGGTTGTCGCGGCGATCGCAGCGCGCGCGTTCCGGCGTCCGGTAAAACTCGTGGCGATGCGCAAGCAGATGTTTACTTCGCACGGCCATCGTCCGTACACGGTGCAACGCGTTGCGTTGGGCGCGAGCAAAGACGGCAAGCTGACAGCGATCGTACACGAAGGTTACGGGCAAACGTCGCTCTATGAAGAGAACACGGAAGCACTTTTAGACGCAACGCGCTTTCTTTACGCGAGTCCAAATTGCATCACGAAGTACCGGCTCGTACGTGGCAACATCCAGACGCCGATCTACATGCGTGCGCCCGGTGAATCCTCGGGTGTGTTTGCGCTGGACAGCGCGATGGACGAACTCGCTTACAAGTTGAAGATCGATCCACTGGAGTTTCGCATTCGCAACCACTCGGATAAGGATCCCGAGAGTGGTCTGCCGTGGTCCAGCAAGTCGTTGCTCGAGTGTTATCGCCAGGGCGCCGAGAGGTTTGGCTGGTCGCGACGCAAGATGGAGCCGAGATCGTTGCGCGACGGACGTTACCTGGTTGGCATGGGAATGTCGTCAGGAACTTATCCAACGTTGCGAACGCCGGCGAGTGCGCGGGCCCGCATCTTCGAAGACGGCACCGCGGTGGTGCAATCGTCGGCCTCAGATATTGGCCCGGGAACTTGGACCACGATGAAGATCGTCGGCGCGGAAGCACTGGCGCTCAATCTCGATCGCGTGCGTTCCGAATTGGGTGATTCAACGTTACCGAGAAGTGGGGTTCAAGGTAACTCGATGCTGACGGCCAGCCTCGGTTCGGCAGTGCTCGAAGCCGGTCATGCGGCGCGCGCAAAGGTGTTTGAACTGGTGCGGAACGATGCGCGTTCACCGCTAAACGGAGCGACGGCGGATCAGGTGGTTTTCGCTGACGGCAGGATTTCACTAAAGAGCGATCCTTCTCGTGGTGAGACTTACGCGGACATTCTGCGTCGCCACAATCTGGATTCAATCGAAGCCACTGTGGATTCATCGCCAGGCGACGAGTTGAGCAAATATTCAATGCACGTCTTTGTCGCGCAGTTTGCTGAAGTACACATTGACGAGGAGTTGGGTGTTTGGCGTGTGGCTCGATTTGTCACTGGCTGTGGCGCGGGCCGGATCATCAACGAGCGCACTGCGACTACGCAATTGACCGGAGCTGTCGTGGGCGGGATCGGGCAGGCGTTTACGGAAGAGACGGTGATGGACCATCGCATGGGACGCATCGTCAATGCGAATCTGGCTGAGTATCACGTTCCGGTCAACGCCGATATCCACAACCTCGAAGCGTTTTTCGTTGAAGAAGTCGACGACAAGATAAATCCGCTCGGCGCGAAGGGAATTGGTGAGATCGGGTATGTCGGTGTTTCCTCGGCGATTGCAAATGCGGTGTTCAATGCGACTGGCAAACGTATTCGAAAGCTGCCAATCACGTTAGACAAGTTGATATAGGCCACAGACAAACACAGATGAACACGGAGCATTATGACTGAATGTGAAGCAATCATTGCCGCATGGCGGCAAGCGTCGGAACAGAAGTCGCGCGGCGCGCTGGCGACGGTGGTTCGTGTTGAGGGTTCGGCTTATCGACGGCCGGGCGCGCGCATGTTCGTGACGGAGAACAAAGAGCGGACCGGTGTGCTTAGCGGTGGCTGTTTGGAAGGAGACGTTGCCGAGCGCGCGATGGAAGTGATCGAAACCGGAGAACCGATCGTCGTGACGTACGATACGACTTCGGACGACGACATCGTTTGGGGACTGGGGATCGGTTGCCGCGGCGTGGTCCAGATTCTGATCGAACCGGCTTCAGACTTTCGTTGCGCCGGGTTGGTGCAGTTGCTTGAAGACTGTGGGAAGACTGCACGGCGCGGCGCGGTGGCGACAGTGATTCGCGGTGAAGGTAGTTCTGAGATCGACGTCGGCGCACGAGCTTTGTTACACACTGACGGCGCTTCGCGTTCCGAGGCCGGCTTCTATCGGATGTTCTGTGGACCCGAGATCGTGAATGATTTGCGTAATGCTGTTCGCAATGGTGTTTCTGAGGTGCGTCGTTATGAAACCCAGCGCGGGACCGTCGAAGTGTTTATTGAAGTGATCGAACCGCAGCTTCCGCTGGTGATCATCGGCGCCGGTGACGACGCTTTGCCGCTTGTTTCGCTCGCGAAAAATCTCGGCTGGCATACGACTGTTGTCGACACCCGCTCGCGTCCGGCGATCGTCGAACGCTTTGGCGAAGCTGATGAGATCGTGTTGTGCCGTGCGGAAGAAGTGTGCGATCGAGTGCGGTTTACTGACAGAACTGCTGTCGTGTTGATGACGCACAATTATCTGAACGATCTCGAACTGCTCAAGTCGCTGTTGAATACGCCGCTTCGTTATCTCGGCTGTTTGGGACCACGGCATCGCACCGAGCAGTTGCTGTTGGAAATAGCCGATGAGATTGCTTTTCTGAAGCAGCTTTACGCTCCGGCCGGTCTGGACATTGGCGCTGAGACGCCAATCGAGGTAGCCTTTTCCATAGTTTCAGAGATCAAGGCGGTTGTTACTGGTCGTGAAGGTGGACTCTTACGATTGCGCAAGGGGCCGATTCATACGACGGCGCCGCGCGCTGCTGTACGGACTTTTGAGTCACTGAAGATGCAGTGTGAAGTTGCAGTGGCGTAACAGGAGGATCTTGGTTGATGAGAGTGTTGACGTTGGTCGCACGTCTCTTGCTCGGCGTGCTGTTTCTGGTCTTTGGTTTGAATGGCTTTTTGAACTTTCTCAACATGGGACCGCCGCCTTCTGGTTTGGCCGGAGAGTTCATCCGCGCGCTGTTTGTGTCGCATTACTATTGGGCGATTGCGGCGTTGCAAATTGTGGCTGGCGTGCTGCTGATCGTTGGTCGTTATATTCCGCTGGCGTTGGTGCTGCTTGGACCAATCATTGTGAACATCCTGCTGTACCACATTTTCCTGATGCCGGCGGGAATTGTGCTGGCAGTGGTCGCGATCTTGCTATGGTTCATCGTGTTCTACAGTTATCGTCAGTATTTCTCGGGAATTTTTGTGCAACGGGCTTGAGCGTTGGGCCAGTCTAGTTCACAACCACGGGTCGGGGTTGTTGTCCTCGCGGCGGGTGCGTCAACCCGCATGGGAATCGCCGCCACGCCGAAACAGTTACTCGTCTACGAAGGACAAACTCTCGTACGCCGCGCTGTGGAAACGGCGCTGGCGTCTGTTTGTTCGCCGGTTGTTGTGGTGTTGGGTGCGAATGCTTTTGCGATTGGCGCTGAACTCGAGTTGCCGGTGATCGTGACTCGCAATTGCGAGTGGGAAACGGGTATGGGCTCATCGATCCGAGCCGGGCTGGAAGCGGTGCTCGCGGCAGACGGCGATGTTGACGCGATAGTAGTGCAGCTTTGCGATCAGCCGTTTGTCACTGCGGAACTGCTTGACACGCTAATCGAACGCCGTCGTGAAACGGGGAAGACAATTGTTAGTACTGAATATCGTGGCACGCGCGGCGTGCCCGCGCTTTTTGCACGTGAGTTGTTCGCGGAGCTGCGCGCGTTGAGCGGCCAGGAAGGCGCGCGGCGGATTATTCGCAATCATCCGGACGACACTGCTGTGGTGCCGTTTGTGGGAGCGGCCATTGATATCGACACACCGCAAGACTACGAAGCGCTGTGTGTCGCAGACGAATAAGAGAGGACGAGATGGAATACAAGACTCTGGGAAACACCGGCCTGTTGGTTTCGAAGCTGTGTCTCGGAACGATGACGTTTAGTAGTGGCGAGGGAATGTGGAAAACGATCGGCGAGGTCGATCAAAACGGTGCCGATGAATTGATCAAGGCGTCGGTTGATGCGGGCATCAACTTCATTGATACCGCGGACGTCTATGCCGATGGATTCAGCGAGAAAACTCTTGGGCAGTCGCTAAAGAACCTCGGTATCGCGCGGACTGACGTTGTGATTGCCACGAAGGTTGCGAGTCGTATGGGACCAGGACGCAATTCGGTGGGCTCCTCGCGCGGGCACATTCTGGATGCGATAGACGCGAGCTTGCAGCGTCTTCAGACTGATTACGTCGATCTTTATCAGATCCATTCGAATGATGCGGTAACGCCGGTTGAAGAGACGTTGCACGCGTTGGATCTGTTGGTGCGGCAGGGCAAGGTTCGCTACATCGGCGTTTCGAATTGGCAGGCGTGGAAGATAGCGCGGTCGCTCGGCATTTCTGAGTTGAAGAATTTTGTTCGCTTCGACACGTTGCAGGCGTATTACTCGATTGCCGGCCGCGATCTGGAACGGGAGATCGTGCCGTTGTTGACGGCGGAGAAGATTGGGTTGCTGGTGTGGAGTCCGCTTGCGGGTGGTCTGCTTTCCGGAAAGTTCAACCGTAATAATCAGAAGCCTGAAGACTCGCGCCGGTCGGAGTTTGACTTTCCGCTCGTCGATAAAGAGCGTACGTGGAACGTGCTCGACGCGATCGCGCCGATTGCGAAAGCGCATAACTGTAGCGCCGCGCGCATCGCGCTTGCGTGGTTGTTGACGCGTCCGGTGGTTACGTCGGTGATCATTGGTGCGAAGCGTATGGACCAGTTACAGGACAATCTGGCGGCGGTGGATTTGAAACTTTCCGAGGCGGAGATCAAGACGCTTGACGAAGTAAGCGCCCTCCCGCCGGAGTATCCGGGCTGGATGTTGGACTTCCAGGGCCTGGACCGCCTGGGGGCGTTGGAGGATCCGCGTTTCGACAAATACTCCACCGCACACCAGTCGTAGGTTCTGTATCCCACCGACGCAGTCGGTGGGATCTCCATACGCAGCCTACTAAACGACGGTCGGCAGAGTAATCCCACCGACGTAGTCGGTGGTATCTTCATACCCGACCTACTAAACGACGGTTGGAAGAATAATCCCACCGACGCAGTCGGTGGTACGTTCATACCCGACCTACAGCCTAATCTTCACTTTCCAAAAAACTCTTCAAGAGCGCCGTTGATAGTTCTCCACATGTTCCAGCATATGCCGACTGCTGCCAAAGCTGATCGACTTTTGCCTCAATCAACCGTTCCGGATACTTCGTGCCCACAAAATACTGACCGTTATTCATCAATAGCAGCGCGCATTCTTCGATACTCATCTTCGGCGTAATCCTCACAATCAAATGCACATGATCCGGCAACACCGTCGCCTGGTCTACGCCGAAACCACGTTTCGCCGCGACTCTGAGCCAGTAATACACCAACTCCTGACCCAGTTTCGAATCAAACACACCCCGGCGGAATCTGGTTGCAAACACCAAGTGGTGTTTCAGATCGAAGCTAGCGTGCGCGAGCGACAGCGTCTTTGGCACACCGATCCGAAAGCGAAACACAGGCGGATGCCACCTGTCCGTGTAACGGTGATGGTCTGCCTGACGATCCAGGTAGTCCTTCACCGCTCGCGCAGTTGCGCGGCCGGAACTTCGCGCGAGGTATCCTCGCGCCCACAGCGGCGGCGAAAGGCCCAACGCTTTGCAGACTACTCGCGACGTCTCTCCTTTGAGCTTCTTCAGAACGTTGGAGATTTGATGATCGGGTTTGAGACTGAGGAGCAGTTGGACGTCCGACGGGCGGATTTTAAGACTGAGCACGTGGTAATCGTGCAGTGCGCATAAAGAGTTTAGCGTTGTGGTCAGGAGCTGTTTCCGCGTGCTGAGAAACGGACGTCGACGATGAGTGCGGAAGCAGAGGTGATAGTGAAGTTGGTAAGCCCACGTGAGGTGGGTGTAAGTGGTGAGGAACATTTGTGGTGAGAATACCGCGAATTGTTGTTTGCGGAAAGCGCGGCGGTAGGTTGGGTATGAAGATACCACCGACTGCGTCGGTGGGATTATTTGCGGTTGTGTGTTGAGTAGGCTGGGTATGAAGTACCACCGACTACGTCGGTGGGATTATTCTTCCGAGTTTGTGAGGAGTAGGTTGAGTATGAACACACCACCGACTTTGTCGGTGGGATGAACACCTCGGTGAGGAGCTGTCGCAAAGAGCCGTTGTTTTTAGCAACCGCACGCAAGAATGCCGATCCGTTTCTCCTTATTCTTCAACCAAAGGAGAAACGGATCATGCGAGCGACTAAGATGACGCGGAGCGAACCGGATGAGAGGGCGTTTCAATTGCCAATGGATCTCACCCCCGAGGGCGTCTCGGAGATCACTACGACACTGCGACAGGTTTTGGCTGACGTTTTCGCGTTGTATCTAAAAACGAAGAACTTTCACTGGCACCTGAGCGGGCCGCACTTTCGCGATTACCACCTGCTCCTCGACGAACACGCCGATCAGATCTTCAAGATGACTGACGACATCGCCGAACGTACACGCAAGATCGGCGGCAACACCATCCATTCCATCGGCGAGATCGCGCGTAACCAGCAACTCAAAGACAACGACGAAGAGTTTGTCTCCGCCCGCGACATGCTCGTGGAGCTTTACGGCGACAATCAACAGCTAACTCGCTCGCTGCGTGCGGCGCATGAAGTCTGCGACTCTCACGGCGACGTCGCCACGACCAGCCTGATCGAAGTCTGGATCGACGAGAGCGAGCGGCGCCAGTGGTTCCTCGGCGAAACCATTCGCGAATCATAAGCCATAGACTGACACAGACGAACACGGTTCAGACCCACAAAAAACAGTGGATTTGAGCCGTGTTTGTCTGTGTCAGTCTGTGGTCTTAAACTGACGGCGCATGTTGCTGACCATCACGACCACGCGCCAACCCGCTACCGATCTCGGTTACCTGCTCCACAAAAACCCGGCCCGGTTACACACCTTTCCGCTTTCGTTCGGACAAGCACACGTGTTTTATCCGGAAGCAACGCCGGATCGTTGCACCGCGGCACTGCTGCTCGACGTCGATCCGGTTGGTCTGGTGCGCAATCGCCGTGGCCCGTCCGGCGAAGGTGGTACGTTGGACCAGTACGTCAATGATCGCCCTTACGTCGCGTCGTCGTTTCTGAGCGTAGCCATCTCGCGTGTGTTCGGCAGCGCGCTGGGCGGGCGCAGTAAGAACCGTCCGGAACTTGCCGAAACGAAGCTTCCGTTGCAAGCAAAGATCTCGGTGCTGCCGTGCCGCGGTGGTGAAACCTTCCTGCGCCGTTTGTTTGAGCCGCTCGGTTATGAAGTCATCGCCGAGCGCCATCCGCTCGACGAAGCCTTTCCCGATTGGGGCACGAGCTCCTATTTCACCGTGCAACTCAATGGTGAAGTCCGATTGCAGGATTTGTTGACGCACATCTACGTTCTGGTTCCGGTGCTCGATAACGAGAAGCATTACTGGGTCGGCGACGACGAGGTCGAGAAACTGCTGCGGCACGGAAGCGGTTGGTTGAGCGCGCATCCGGAGCGGGAAGAGATCACGAAGCGCTATTTGAAGTACCGCCGCGATTTGGCGCGCGACGCGCTAGCGCGGCTGACCGCGGAGGAAGCGCCGGACGCCGATGTGGCGGAAGCGATTCACGACAGCGAAGAAGAAGCTGTCGAACGAAGTTTGAACTTGAACGAACAGCGTCTCAACACGGTCGTCGCTGCTTTGAAGAGTGCGAATGCGAAACGCGTGTTGGATCTGGGTTGCGGTGAAGGAAAACTGTTGCGCGCGCTGTTTGCGGATCGCGCGTTTGAAGAGATCGCCGGCGTTGACGTATCACATCGCGCGTTACAGTTCGCGCAGGAACGTTTGCGTTTGGAACGTCTGCCCGACCGGCAACGCGAGCGGCTGAAGTTAATGCACGGATCGTTAATGTATCGCGACCGGCGGTTATCCGGGTTCGATGCGGCCGCGGTTGTCGAAGTCATCGAACACCTGGACCAGCCGCGGCTCGCCGCTTTCGAGCGAGTGCTGTTCGAGTTTGCGAAGCCCCAAACGATCGTGTTGACGACGCCGAACGTCGAGTACAACGCGCGTTTTGAAAACCTGCCGGCGGGAAAGTTTCGTCACAAGGACCATCGCTTCGAGTGGACGCGCGCGGAGTTTCGAACCTGGGCGGAAGCGATGTCCGAGCGATTCGGCTACGCGGTTCGCTTTTTGCCGGTTGGTCCGGAAGACAGCGCGCTCGGTGCGCCCACGCAGATGGCCGTATTCAGCCACAAAGAGGCACAAAAGGAACAAGGGATTTAACTTGAACACGATCACGATTCCAGAACTCGCGCTTGTAGTGCTCGTCGGCCCATCGGGCTGCGGCAAGTCGACATTTGCGCGCAAGCATTTCGCGGCGACTGAAGTGTTGTCGTCAGACTTCTGCCGCGCGCTGGTTTCAGACGACGAGAACAATCAGGCCGCGACGAAAGACGCTTTTGAGGTGCTGCACTTCATCGCGGCCAAGCGGCTCGCGGCCGGTAAGTTGACCGTTGTTGACGCGACCAACGTGCAACCCGAAGCACGCAAGCCGCTGGTTGCGCTGGCGCGTGAGTATCACGTGATTCCGGTGGCGCTGGTGCTCAACTTACCGGATCGAGTTTGTCAGGATCGAAACAAGCTGCGGGCTGATCGCAACTTTGGTCCGCACGTGATTCGCCAACAGAGTCAACAACTGCGGCGCTCGCTTCGCAATCTGAAGCGCGAAGGCTTTCGTCACATTCATGAATTCTCCTCACAGGCTGAAGTTGACGAAGCGGTAATCGAACGCCAGCCGCTCTGGAACAACCGCAAACACGAGCATGGTCCATTCGACATGATCGGCGACGTACACGGCTGTTTCGACGAACTTCATTCGCTGTTGACCAAACTCGGTTACGAGATCACGGCGACCAACGGCGCCATCAGCGGTCGTCATCCCGAAGGCCGCAAGGCGGTGTTTCTCGGCGATCTGGTCGATCGTGGACCGAAAGTGCTGGAAGTTTTGAAACTGGTCATGGGCATGACTGCATCGGGCGCGGCGCTCGCGGTTCCCGGTAATCACGATTCGAAGTTGATGCGCAAACTGCGCGGCCGCGACGTGCAGATCACACATGGTCTCGCTGAATCACTGCAACAGCTCGAAAGCGAGCCGCCCGAGTTCAAAGAACAAGTAGCGGACTTCATCGACAACCTCGTCAGTCACTACGTGTTGGACGACGGCCGGCTCGTCGTGGCTCATGCTGGTTTGAAGGAAGAACTTCAGGGGCGCGGTTCGGGTAAAGTCCGAGACTTCGCGTTGTACGGCGAAACCACCGGCGAGACTGACGAGTTTGGTTTGCCCGTTCGCTACAACTGGGCCGCCGAGTATCGTGGCAAAGCGATCGTGGTTTACGGTCACACGCCGGTGCCAGAACCCGAATGGCTGAACGGCACGATCTGTATAGACACGGGTTGCGTCTTTGGCGGCAAGTTGACTGCGTTGCGATATCCCGAGAAAGAACTCGTCTCGGTGCCTGCGTTGCAGACTTACTACGAGTCGTCGAAGCCGTTTCTGCGCGAGGAAGATCAGGCGCCCGCGCTCACCGCGCAACAAACGTACGACGACGTGCTCGACATCGAGGACGTGTCGGGCAAGCGAATCATTTCCACGCGTCTGCACCACACGGTCACGATTCGTGAAGAGAACAGTTTTGCGGCGTTGGAGGTGATGAGCCGGTTTGCGGCCGATCCGAAATGGTTGATCTATCTGCCACCGACAATGTCACCATCGGAGACGAGTCGTGAGGGCGACTTGTTGGAGCATCCTGCGGAGGCGTTCGGGTATTTTCGGAATGCGGGTGTGGCAAGAGTTGTTTGCGAAGAGAAGCACATGGGATCGCGCGCTGTCGTGATCGTGTGCCGCGATCGCGCTGCGGCGCGCAAGCATTTCGGCGTGGTCGAAGACACTGCGGGGATCTGTTACACGCGCACCGGAAGAAGGTTCTTCGACGATCGCGCGCTGGAGACGGAGTTTATCTCGCGTCTTCAAACAGCGCTCGAAGGCGCGAAGATCTGGGAAGAGTTTGAGACGGATTGGGTGTGTTTGGATTGTGAGTTGATGCCGTGGTCGGCGAAAGCGCAGGAGTTGGTGCGGCAGCAGTATGCGGCGGTTGGCGCTGCGGCGCGTGCTTCGCTTGTTGACGTCGTCGGTGCGTTGAGTGCAGCAGAGCAAAACAATGCCGAGATCACACCCTTGCTCGATCGGTATCAACAACGGCAGAGTGCGGCGGCGAAGTACCGGGAGGCGTATCGTCGTTACTGTTGGCCCGTTGAGTCGCTCGACGATCTGCGGTTGGCGCCCTTTCATCTGCTCGCGACGGAAGGTAGAGTGCACACGGATCGCGATCACGTTTGGCACATGCAAACGCTGAAGCGAGTTTGTGACGCTGACAAACGGCTGTTGCTGGCGACGTCTTACCTCGTGGTCGACGTTACGGATCCGGCGAGCGAACAAGCTGGTAGCGAATGGTGGGAAGAATTGACTGGCCGCGGCGGTGAAGGCATGGTCGTGAAGCCTTTCGATTTCATCACGCGCGGCGGGCGCGGCCTGGTGCAACCGGCGGTGAAGTGCAGAGGCAAGGAATATCTGCGCATCATTTATGGACCAGAGTACGCGTTGCCCGAGAACCTCGATCGCTTGCGCGCGCGTGGATTGTCGACGAAACGTTCGCTCGCGCTGCGTGAGTTTGCGCTTGGGATCGAAGGTCTCGAACGCTTTGTGCGCAAGGAACCGTTGCGGCGCGTTCATGAATGCGTGTTTGGTGTGCTGGCGTTGGAAAGTGAGCCCGTCGATCCGCGGCTGTAGCCACAAAGAAGCACAAATCTGTTCGCAAACAAAGGAGCCCAATGAAGATCGGTCTGCTTATTGTTTTCCTCCTCGCAGGAGTGCCTCTCGTTGCCTCTGCTCAAACCGAGTTGACGGTGACGGCTGTGAACAAGCTGAAGCTCGCGCGGCAGAATGAGACGATCGAACTCACCGCGAGAGATCTCGCCTCGCTCGCGGAAAAGGACCTGACGAAGCTTCACGTGCGCGATAGTTCGGGCAAGGCGGTGTTGGCCCAGTCTGTCGATACCGATTACGACGAGTATCACAAGCCCGACATACTTATCTTCCAGGCTGACTTCAAACCGGGTGAGACGAAAACGTTCACAATCGTTGCCGGCGCGAAACGCGAGTACACGAAAGCAGACTTCCGCGCTTACGGCCGTTTCGTTCGCGAACGCTTCGACGACTTCGCGTGGGAGAACGATCGCATTGCGCACCGCACCTACGGCAACGCGCTGATGTTTTGGAAAGGTGAACCGCTCACCAGCAGCGCGATCGACATCTGGTCGAAACGCACGTCGAAGATGGTCATCAACGATTGGTACATGGTCGATAACTACCACACAGATCAGGGCGAGGGTGTCGATGCGTACTCCGCCGGACCGACGCGCGGTTGTGGCGGCAGCGGTATTTGGTCCAACGGGCATCTGTTCATTTCCAAAAACTTCAGCAGTTCCCGCGTGCTGGCAAACGGTCCGATTCGCGTGATGTTTGAGCTGGTTTACCCCGGTTTCCAGGTCAACAACGACTTTATCGTTCAGGTTTTACGCGTTTCACTTGATGGAGGCAGTCAGTTGAACCACTTCGAGACTTTTTACAAGGTCGCACCCGGCGACGCACCTGTCACGGTGGCGATTGGATTGAAAAAGGCGAAGGACGCACAGCGGGATTTCAACGCGGAACAGGGCCGGCTGACCACTTGGGAGCCGATGGACAAGAACCTCGGCATCCAGGGACTCGCGATCGTTGCGGACCCGCGCGAAGTCGATACGGTTACCGAAGATGACTTGAACCATCTGCTCGTGCTGAAGCCCACGAAAAATACGATGCCGGTTTCTTATTGGGCCGGTTTCGCGTGGGATCGCGCGGGCAAGATCACGTCGGCGCGCGAGTGGAACAAGTATGTTGACGAGTTTTCCGAAGCGCGCCGTTCGCCAATTGAAATTAGTGTGAAGTGAAGAAGGAGTTTGAATGATTAGAGCTGTAGTTTTGATCGGATTGAGTTTGTTTGTTTGGCAGGGAGAGCCGTCGAAAGCCGTGCGCGCGAAGTTATTTAAGCAGATCGTCGCGGAGGATGCGGAGTTGCGCGATTGTCTCAAGGATCAGGAAGGCGGAGCCGCGGCGGCGCAGGAGAACATGACGGTTGAGGAACGCGACCTCAATCGCGACGGCGTGAAAGAGTATGAAGTGCAGCTCGCCGGCATGTGTTCGTGTGGGGCGCAGAACTGCACGATCTATCTTTACCGCGCTAACGGGCAGGGCTTCGAATCGATTCTCGAGGGTGCTTCCGGTTTAGGCATCGAGTTGCGACGGACCACGACCAACGGATACACGGATCTACAGATCAACGCACACGATACCGCCGCGACCGAAGCGCGCACGGTTTACAAGTTTGACGGCAAACAGTATCGCGAAGCACAGACGACGATCGTTCATCTCGAAACGGGCGAAAGCAAACCCGCGTGGCGTCGCGTGCAGTTCAGCCGCGGCAGTTCTTCCGCGACAGTGCAGGGCAAAGTTTCGATCGCGTTGCCGGATCAGTATCTGGTTGGCGCGCGTGCAGGTCAGGTGATGAGTGTGCAACTCACGTCGCCGCAGAAGTCAGTCAGGTTTATGGTGTCGAGTCCGCAGTCGACGAGCCTAATTGCCGACAACGCCCGAAGCTGGACCGGCACACTCCCCGAGACCGGCGACTATCACATCATCGTCGACGGCGACGAACGCGGCGGTACGTATTCCATGACGATCAGCATTAAATAAAACCATCCACAGATTACACAGACTCTGCGTAATCTGTGGATTGCTTTTCCAAACGTGACACCAGAGAAACGTAGAATCGACTCAATCGATCTCCTGCGCGGCATCGTGATGGTGATCATGATGCTGGACCACACGCGTGACTTTGTTCATAACGCGGCGCAGGCATTCGATCCGACCGATCTCTCGCGCACCAACGTCGCGCTCTTCTTTACGCGCTGGGTGACACACTTTTGCGCGCCGGTGTTTGTGTTTCTCGCGGGTACGAGCGCTTATCTACAGTTATCGCGCGGAAAGAGCAAAGCGGATCTGTCGCGGTTTCTGGTCACGCGCGGAATCTGGTTGATCGTGCTCGAACTGACGCTGGTTCGATTAGGTGTAACGTTCAGCTTCGACCCGCGGATGCTTGCGTTTCTGCAAGTGATTTGGGTCATCGGCGTGTCGATGATCGTGCTGGCGGCACTGATTTACTTGCCGTGGAAAGTTGTCGGCAGCTTCGGTCTCGCGATGATCGCGTTGCACAACCTGCTCGATGGATATCGCGTGACTAGTTGGCGTGGACCGGGAACCCCAACGCCGGGTTTTGGCGAGAAGATCTGGATCCTGTTGCACCAGGCGTTTGAGGCGTTTCCGATTGTCGGGTTTCCGAGTCCGGTGCTGATCGTGATCTACCCGCTCGTGCCGTGGGTTGGTGTCATGGCCGCGGGGTATACGTTCGGACGCCTTTACGAGTTGGACGCGCAACGACGAAGGCGTTTGCTTTTGATCGTCGGCGGAACCGCAACGGCGCTGTTCATCGTCCTGCGGGCAATCAATGTCTACGGCGATCCGTCGCAATGGGCGACACAGAAGAATGCGTTCTTCACATTTCTATCCTTCATCAACACATCAAAGTATCCGCCGTCGCTGCTGTTTCTATTGATGACTCTCGGGCCGTCGATTCTCGCGTTGGCTGCTTTCGAAAGTGGAACCGGCAGAGGTTGGCTGCGGGAGTTTTTTGTAACATTCGGACGCGTGCCGCTCTTCTTCTATCTGCTTCAGTGGCCCACGGCGCACGTGATCTCGATCGTGCTGCACGTCGCGTTTGGTAAACCGACTGCATGGTTGTTTCAAACACCAATCAGTTGGACCGGCGCGCAGCCAAACATGGGGTTCAATCTTGCAGTGGTTTACGCCTGTTGGATCGGCGGCGTGCTGTTGTTGTATCCGCTTTGCAAGTGGTTCGCCGGTGTGAAGCAGCGACGAAAAGACTGGTGGCTTTCGTATTTGTAGCCACAGACGAACACAGATGGACACGGACTAGCACGAATCAGAAAAGGTTTTCAGTTCGCGAAACAGTCGTGCGAGATCGGCGGCCTGGTAGTTTGCATTGAGACCGCTTGGGTTTGGTAAGACCCAGAGAATAGTTGAACCGATCGTCTCCGGTTGTCGGCCGACCGCGGCTTTTGGTTGATTGAACGCCGTGCGATATGCGCCCAGGCCCAACACCGCCAGCACGCGCGGTTGATAACGCAGCACCTTTGCTCGCAACTGCTCACCACCCGCGATTATCTCTTCACGAGCCAATTGATCCGCAGTCGCGGTCGTTCGCATGACGACGTTAGTGATGCCGTAACCGCTCTTCAGCAGATCGCGCTCGTCAAACGGCGACAACACTCGCTCGGTAAACCCGCCCGCATGAAGCGCGGGCCAGAAACGATTGCCGGGACGCGCGAAGTGATGGCCCACCGCGGCGGTGTAGAGTCCGGGATTGATCCCGCAGAAGAGCACGCGCAGGTTCGGAGCAATCACGTCGCGCACCGTCTTCTCGGTCGCGGCGAGGAGTTGCTCCCTGGTCGGTTTCCACGGTTTGGTCACGTGAGGTTAATAAACGTCGAAGTGAGTTTTGCGTACAGTACTCTGCTTTGCCACACGATCGATGACCGACACTTGCAGCACGTAACGGCCCGGTCCCAAATCGGACAACGGAATCTCGGCAGCGTAGGGAAGACGCGTCATATCCAACACGCCTTCCGTATTTAGTTTGCGCACAGCCGTCGTGATCACGGGTTGGTCGTCGCGCAAAACCTGCACCTGCACCGCTACATCGGGTTTCTGATCCGCCGGCGCCGAGGCCATGTTGTAAACAAAGACGAGAAATCGCAACGTCGAATCGCGCTGGAAGCGATGACTCGCACTCAACGCTACCGGACTCGAATCGCTATTGTCGGCAACGTTGGTTAACGTTGGCGCTCGTTCACCCAACAGCAGACTGCTGATCGTTAACTGCTTCTTCGTGAGATCGGGAACTTCGATCCACGCGTGCGCACTGCCGACGCGGCCGCTCTTCTCGTCGCGCGCCGCGGTTCGCACGTTGTAAAGCCCGGGCGGCAGCTTCGCCGGATAATTGAAAGTGATGTCGCCGCTATAACCCTGCGCCGCTTCGAGTGTCGGAGCAGTGGTTACAATCCGTTCCAGAAAAGTGTCCAGTGCCTTACCTTTCTCGTCGTAGTAAACGCCGCTGAGATCGACGATCGCCTGAATCTTTCCGTCCGGTTGCTGGGCAAACGAGAGAAACTCGCCGGGAAGATTGATCGAAGTCGAGAGCGTTGGTCCCTTTTCGGGCACGTCGTAGTAATCGACGCTCATCAGAATCGGCAAGGCGCGCTCGGGATACGCCGCGGTGATTGCATCGCGCAGTGTTGCCGCCGCGGTCTTCACTGCAGGAGCCTTTTCGGGTTTCTTTTTCGCCTCGACTGTTGGCTCGGCTGGGTCGAGGTCAAAAAAACCTTTGCGAACTCTGACGCTGAGATCGGGACGGCCCACGAGTTTCACTTCCAATTGCCGAAAGCGGCCCGACGTCTCGGCGTCGGGTTTCCACGCGAGCAAATAGTATACGGACGTTTCTTTGAGCGCCGGCTCGAGTCCCTTTTGGATATCGTTGGTGTTGAAGATCGCTTTGCCGCCGGTATCGACGGCGAGTGCATTTAACGGGTCTTGTGTCGCCGAGAGCTCGCTGAAGGTTGATGTTGCACCGGCAAGCTGGCCACCGGGATCGAAAGCCGATTCGGTGCTCGCGTCTTGTAATGAAGCGACGAGACCACGCGTATCCATCGAGTAGATCACTACTCCGCTTTTGGCGGCCGCGTCAGTGACATGGCGCAGCTTGTTTACTATTGAACTGCGCCGGGTGTCGATCAGAAAACCACCAGAAAGAAAGAACACGAGCTTGCGGCCGGGTAGTTTCTGCGCCGAGCGCACGAGAGATTCCAAGCCGCTAAGCGTGTTGGAGTTCACCCGCTCAGCCTGGCTTTGTAACGATTGAGCTCGGCCACGAACGACCTGTCCGGCGGTCAGGCGGTTCATCCCGGGATTCTGGCGGATCGTCTCGGTAACGAAGTAATCAAAGACGCCGGGGTCGCCACGCTCGATGAGCATCGCCTGGTATTCGCTCATCGGCGGCCGGTCAATGTCGCGCACCGCATAATTTCCCGGCGTAACACGCTCGAGCGCCTTGTGCAGCACCAGGCGATCGCTGGTGAGTTGCTGGAGAAACCCGATCTGGCCAGTGGCGGAAGTGATTGCCGCCTGATCGTTTTGGCCCATCTGCTTGTCGAGGAACGCGTTGATAACCTTTCGGGCGGCAGTGATGCCTTCGAGGTTCATGTGAAAGTCGTCGATGTAGAAAAAGACGACGCGGCCGCGATCGAGTGGCGCGGGACGTTTTATATTAACTGTCGTGGCGCCGCGCGCGGCGGCAAGCTGTGATTCCTCGTCGCTGCCGGCCGTGATCTGTTCGAAGGCTTGAATCGGCCGCGGCTTGCCGTCGATGCGCAGTTCGAAGTTTTCTTTAGTCAAACCGTTAACAAACCGGCCCTGTTTGTCGAATACCATCACGTCGGTCTGGACGAGTTCGGTGTAAACGCGTACAACGTCATCCGATGATTTTTGCGGCGGCGGTTGTGTTGTTTGAGCTGTGACGTTTGTCCATACAAGCAACAAGACACACACAACGAACGGGATAATAGCGATAGGTCTGCGTTGGGAAGTGGCTGACATATTGGTAAGCAGGGTTCGACGCACCGGGGAGAACGCAGGGGCTAACTATAGTATGAGAACAAGAAAAAATCGATGACCACGGATATTACCGTACAACTCGACCGCGTTAGCAAGAGCTTTGGCGACTTTACGGCGGTGAAGGAACTGAGCGTGGCCGCGCGTGCGGGACGCGTTTTCGGGCTGCTCGGGCCGAACGGCGCCGGCAAAACGACGACCATCCGCATGATCGTCAACATCACCGCTCCGGACACCGGCACGATCCGGCTCTTCGGGACCAGGATCGACGCCGCGATCCAGGATCGCATTGGTTACTTACCCGAAGAGCGCGGCCTCTATCGCCGCATGAAGATCGCCGATCAACTGCGGTTCTTTGCGCAACTCAAAAATCTGCGCGGTGAGGTCATCGAGAAGAGAATCGACGAATGGCTTGCCCGCGTGAAGCTTCCTGAGTGGAAAAACAAACGCTCAATGGAACTGTCGAAGGGAATGCAGCAGAAGATTCAGTTTCTCACTGCCGTGCTTCACGATCCCGATCTGCTGATTCTCGACGAACCATTCTCCGGCCTCGATCCGATCAACGTCGAACTCATGAAAGAGATCGTGCTCGATCTCAAACGCGCCGGTAAGACGATCATCTTCTCGACTCACCAGATGGAAGTTGCCGAACGGATCTGCGACGACATCTGTTTGCTCAATCATTCGCAGAAAGTTCTCGCCGGTAGTTTGCGCGAGATCAAGAGCAGCTTCGGGCGCAACTCGGTGGCCGTGCGTTGCGAGGGCGGCGACGGCGTGTTGGAGGATCCGGCGCTCGTCAGCAAACTCGTGCGCCATGCAGACGAAGCGCAGGCGCTGCTCGCGCAGGGCGCAGACGCGCAGGTTTTGCTGCGACGATTGATTGATTCGGGCGCCCGGATCGGTAAGTTTGAAATGGTCGAACCGAGTTTGAACGATATCTTCATCACGAAGGTCACAGAACACGCATGACAAAGTTTCTCGCCATACTCAAACGTGAATACATTCAACGCGTCCGCTCGAAGATGTTTATCTTGTCGACGATTCTGTTGCCGGCAGTGCTGGCGCTCTTCGGGATCGTGCCGGCGGTGGTTCTGAGTATCGACGCGGGCGGCCCGATGCGAGTCGCGGTGATGGACCAGACTGGCAAGATTTACGCGCGCCTCGACGAAGCTTTGGCTAATGACGAACAGCCTGCGGGGCCGGCCGAGCAATTACGGACCGGACCGCAAATGCCTGACCGCACGTTTCTGTTTGAGCAGGTTCCTGCGGTTGGTTCGGATGCTGACGCACAGCGAGCTCAACTCGACATGCGTTTGCGAAACAGACAGATCGACGGCTACCTGATCCTTCCTTCTGATTTCATGCAGCAGGGCAAGGCTGAGTTTTTCAATAACAACCCGGGCGACGTTATTAGTGGCGGGGTTTTGCGGCGGGCGTTGAACCGCGCCGTTCGCGAACAGCGATTGATCGAAGCGAAGGTCGATTCCGAAACGCGGCAGGCATTGTTTCAACCAGTGGAACTGAAGTCAGTGGACCTTGGCGCTCCGGGTGAAGAACGTGAGGGCAATAGCATTTTCATACTCGTTTTCGGCGTCGGCTTCGTCATGTATCTCGCGATCCTGATGTACGGTCAGATCATTCTCGGCGCCGTGATTGAAGAGAAAGAGACGCGTATCGCGGAGATACTATTTTCGTCGGTAAAGCCGTTCACGTTGATGATGGGCAAGCTGGTTGGTGTTTCGCTGGTGGCGTTGACGCAACTTGCGATTTGGGGTGCGGCGTTCAGTGGGTTTGCGTTGTATGGCGTGAGCGTGCTGGCGTCGAGAGGAGTGAACTTTAGTGTTCCCGGCGTGCCGTTTACCCACTACGTTTACTTTGTGCTCTTCTTTCTGCTTGGTTACTTCATCTACGCGACGATTTATGCGTTGGTCGGTTCGATGGTGACGACGCCGCAGGAAGGCGGGCAGTTGGCGATGCCGATCATTTTGATTTTGGTCGTGAGCTTTTATTTGTTTCTGCCGGTCAGCCGCAGTCCTGATTCGTCGTTTTCGTTTTGGGTGTCGATGATTCCGTTCTCCGCTCCGGTGGCGATGACGGTGCGCATTGTCACGCAGACGCCGCCGTTCTGGCAGATCGCGTTGTCGTTGTTGATTGGGTTTGGAACTGTGATCGGGATCATGTGGATCGCGTCGCGGATTTATCGTGTGGGGATGCTGATGTACGGCAAGCGCGCGTCGATCCCGGAAGCGTTGCGTTGGGCGCGTCAGGCGTAAAGCCAGCCACAGATTTACCTTCTGTGGAATCTGCGAAATCTGCGGATGGTTTTACTTGTCTATTGCAAGTAGCGTGTGTAGGAGTACGTTAGCGCCGTTGGCGATATCTTCGGGGCGCGAAAACTCACGTGGCGAATGACTGATGCCCGCAACGCTGGGGACGAAGATCATGCCGACTGGACCGAGCTGGGCCATGTCTTGCGCGTCGTGGCCCGCGCCTGACGGCATCAACTTTGTAGAGAGATTGAGTTCGCGTGCCGCTGTTTCGATGAACGCGCGCATCTTTGGATCGGTTGGCGCAGGGATGTTGACGTTGATCTCTTTGAAATCAAACTTCGTGTTGCTGGTTTTGGCGATCTGTTGTGCCTCGGCGTAGATCTTGTCGTACAGCAGCTTGATCTTTGCCGCGTCCAGATCGCGCAGCTCCAAACTGAGCACTACTTTGCCGGGAATCACGTTTGGCGCACCGGGCAGCGCATTGATTCGTCCAACCGTTCCCACTTGTCTGCCGGGCACACTCGTCACAATTCGATTCACAGCTTCGATAAACTTTGCGGCTGCGAGTAACGCGTCCTGGCGATTGTTCATCGCGGTCGTGCCGGCGTGATTCGCGAAGCCTTCGATCGTGACGTCCCACCAGTTGATGCCGACGATACCTTCGACGACGCCGATGTTGATCTTCTCGGTGTCGAGTGTGTTGCCTTGTTCGATGTGTAATTCGAGATATGCCGCGATGTCGCCCTTGTTGCGTTTGACTTCATTCAGTTTACTCGTATCGCCGCCGATAAACTTGATGCCTTCGCCGATCGTTTTGCCGCTGCGGCTTACGAGATCGAGTTCTTTCTCGGTCAACTCGCCATTCATCGCGCGGCTACCGATCAAGCCGCCTTCCTCGTTCTGAAAAATCACGACTTCCAGCGGATGTCGCAGCGTTATCTTGTTTTCAGCGAGTGTTTGCGCGACTTCGATCGCGCCCAGCGAACCGACGACGCCGTCGTAGTTGCCGCCTTCGGGAACTGTGTCGATGTGCGAACCGATTAGCAGCGGCTTGAGGTTCCTATCACTGCCCGCACGTCGCCCAATGAGATTTCCGGCGGCATCAATGGTGACATCCAGCCGCGCGTCCCTCATCAACCCCAGCACATACTCACGCCCCTGCCTATCAGCCTCACTATACGCAACCCGACTCACCCCGCCCTGCGGATTCTTCCCAAACTCCCCCAACGCCTTGATGTGCTCCATGATGCGCTGCCCCTCAACGCGCAATTGCTTTTGAACCGGCAACCGAAGCGACAACGCCCCAACACTCAGCGCAAGACCATAGGTGAATTCGCGGCGGTTAATCAGCATTTGTTTTGGGCCAGCCAGTTTGCCACAAAGAAGCACAAAAGGCACAAGAGGCACAAAAAGTACATGGCAGTCGAGGTATTCATTTTTACCTCTATTGTTTTGTGCTTCTTGTGCCTTGGACTGAACCCCTGGATTGAGACACTCGTTATAGGCACACTTAGGCAGAAAGGAGCTGTGAAGTGGCGAAGAGACGAGTGCGACGACATTCGGAGGAGTTCAAGCGACTGTGCGTCGAGCGGATGAAGCAATGCCATGA
>DATELP010000240.1:0-37931 GCA_035276425.1 Pyrinomonadaceae bacterium | reverse complement strand
GATCACATCAACGACCATCGCTACCGGACGCTTGGTCCAGTCACGGTTGAAGCGGAGGTCGACATCTTCACGACGGGTATCTCCGTTGACCCGTCGTTCGGCGAGTTTGAAGAAGACCTGCGCCGCCAGGACGAAGAACGCCGCGCCGCCAAGAGCGGTGTGCCGATTCCGAGCGCCGCGCCGCCGATGCCTGACATCCAGGTGATTGCACGCATAACGCAACAAAATGGAACACGCGAAGTACCATTAGTGTTCAAACCTGGCGGTAGACGGCTAAACGTCGGGCGCGCTTCCGACAACGAATTAACCCTGAACGACGGCAGCGTTTCGAAGATTCATGCAGCTTTGTTGATGACTGGCGAAGGCACGCTGCTCGTTGCGGATACGGGATCGACGAACGGAACGTACATCAACGGCAGGCGTATTGCTTACGGTGAATCAAGAGTTATCGAAGACGGCGATGTAATCGGATTTGGCGACGTTGAAGTAAGATTGCGCAAGAGTGAGTAGTACCCAGAACCTAGATGAACTCAGCGACATTACTCTTCTTACTCCTGTTTCAATCTCCCACGCCGTCTCCTGTTGTCACTCCCCACGTGCCGGAAAGAACACCCGCGCTGTTCACGCTGATCTACGTCGGCGGCTTCGCGCTCGTGATCCTGTTGCTGCTGCTCAGTCTGGTCCGTAACCGCCGCAGCACGGCAGCGAAGACGACCGCCATTCCCGAGGATCTTCCCAAGGCAGTAAAGAAACGACTCGGTTCGTCATCAACCAATCGCGGCCTGCGTGTGTTGCGCTGGGGCTTCGTGTTGCTCGCGATCGGTCTCTTCTCGTTTCACATCTACTGGGCCAGGTACGCGTCCGAACAAAACGAAAAGTTTCAGCAGTTGAGTTACAAGGATCTGCGCGTGCGCCGTTTGTCTGAATCGACGCTGCGCGGCTGGATTCTCGATCGCAGTGGCCGTCTCGATCAGCCGCTCGCTTATTACAAACGCGACTCGGGCGGCGACATTCGCCGCGAGTATCCGATGGACCAGGCGATGGCCCATCTGTTCGGCTCCGATCGCGGCGATCCCGGATTGGAGCGCGCGTTGTTTGGCGTGCAGAGTGGCGCGTTGCCGGAAGCGTTGGCGGTTGTCCGCGGCGAGTCGCTCGAGTTCAAAGGCAATCAGGACGTGCGCCTCACGATCGATCGTGGGCTGCAACAAGCCGCGATGGACCAGTTGAAAGGCAAGCACGGCGCGGTGGTGATCATCAACCCGCAGAACGGCGAAGTGCTCGCGCTTTACAGCGAACCGTCGTACAGCCTGAAAGAAGTTAGTGACGAAGCAACGTGGATTCGTCTCGAAGCAAACGAACGCGACAAACCACTCGTCAGCCGTGCTCTCGGCGCTTATTACATTCCCGGTTCGACGTTCAAAACGGTGACGATGACCGCTGCGTTTCTCGCGGGCGAACAGGACACTGAATTCACGTGCAGTGGCGGCGGCTACTACGCGGCGCCGGGCGCGAATGTGATCTTCGACGATGGTGGTCCAGGCGAAGTACACGGCAGGATCGGAATCGACGAAGCGTACGAAGTCAGTTGTAACCAGTACTTCGCGCAGATGGGCGTGAAGCTCGGCGCCGAACGTCTCAAACGCGCGGCGCAGTTGCTCGGCATCGGCGGTTACGACACGCCTTCGGAAGCGTTACGTGGCCGTAAAGAACCGGAACTCTGGGACGGCAGCACTGACGCTGTGAAACGCGCGCTCGCGCCACGACAAGCGACGATCGTCACGGGTAAACAAGTCACCAGATACGATCTCGCTTTAATGGGTTACGGCCAGGGTTACGCAGGACAGATGACGCCGTTTCAGATGGCGCTCGCGGCCGCGGCGATCGGCAACATGGAAGGCAAGCTGATGAAGCCGAAGATCGAGTTCAACGTCGCGCCTCAGCCTTACAACCAGGTGATGACGCCGGCACAAGCAGCGCGAATGCGCCAGATCATGGGCCTCGTCACTGGCGGCCCAAGCGGCACCGCGCGCGGCGTTTTTGGACCAGTCAAAGCAGCCGGCATCAACACGGGCGGTAAAACTGGCACTGCGCAAAAGGTCGTTCCCGTTTACGATCCGAAAACAGGCGAATTTAAAACACGTCACAAAGTCGAGAAGGATAACCGCGGCAATGTGATCCGCGAATACGACGAGATCATCATGGACCATGAGAACCCGCGAATCGACGGCTGGTTCCTGTGCATCGCGCCGCTCGAGCGTCCGACACTCGCGATGGCCGTGATCGTCGAAGGCGGCGGCTACGGTTCACGGTCGGCCGCGCCGATCGCCGCGGCGCTCGTTTTGAAAGCACGGGACTTGGGTTATTTCAACGGTACGAGAATGGCGCCACCGCAAAATCTAACGTCAAGAAAATGAAGAACCGCGCGTCGTCACATCTGCTGATCATCCTGTTGATTCTCGGTCTCGAGATCACGGGTTACATCGCGATTCATCGCGCGGGGCTGTTGCGTGGTTACGAAACGTCAGTCATCGGCGCGGTGCGCGACCTGCTGATGTTCTTTCCGTTAATGGTGCTGGCGATCTGGTTGTCGCGAAACAAGAAATTCGTGGGCAACTGGGTGCTCTTCACGACGGCGATACTGCTGTTCTCGTTCGGGATGCTGATCCAATACCGGCTCTACAGCGATCCGGAATACAACGCGCGCAACAAAGCGGCGGCGCGCGAAGAAAAGATGCAAGCGCTCAGAACGCGCTACATCATGGAGAACTACGATCCGGTCAAAAAGCAGTTGATGGGCTTGCCGCCGACGCCCGCACAGCCGATCGACATCGATCAGTTACCAAAGAAGGAATCGAACTACTCGCTCTGGAACGCGATGACGTCGAGCTACACGTGGATTCCGATCTTCTCGTTTCTGACGTTCGCGATCGCTTACTCGCTGTGCAGCCGCGACGGTTTTCTGCTCTGGCTCCAGCGCAACAGTTTCATCATCGTCTTGTTCACCCTGCTGCCACTCGCGATGGCTGTCGTGACTTCCAGCGCGGGCAAAGCACTCGGCAATATGACGCCGTGGGAACCGTCGAAGATTCCCTTTCTCGTCGGCTTCGCCGGCATTCTTACGGCGCGTTACAAAGATCTCGCTGAAACTTACTGGGGTATTCCGCGTGCGCGCGACATCGTGCCGTTGATCGTGATGGCGATCATGCCGTTCGTTCCCTTCTTCGCGTTGAAAGACTTCGGCCAGATGCTGATCTTCAGCGGCGCGTACACGACGCTTTATCTCGTTGCAGTGCGACGCTGGCCACAGTTGTTGCTGTTTGTCGGTTCAGTGCTGATCGTGATCAGCATTCTGGTTGTCGGCGCGTTACCGCGCGACGTGCAGGAGTCAGTGCCGTTACTGCCGACGATCGCGCGTCCGATCAGCGCCGCACTGCCGTCGCGCATTCAGCAACGTTTTCATCTGTGGCTCGACGGTTTCGATCCACCGTCACCGGAAGTTTCATGGTGGAAGAAGGAGTACCAGGAAGCTCTCAACGAAGATCCGAAACTGAAAGAGCTTGCGGAACAGAGTCCGGCGATGCAGAAGACGGTCAACGTCGACATCTGGTTCGATAAACTCGCGTTTCAGCCGGCGCAAGCGACTTGGGGCATCAGTTCGGGGGGCGCAACAGGCAGAGGCTTTGGTCTCGGTTTCCCGGAAGTAATCCCCATCGCCGACTCGGATTATGTTTACGCGGCGATAGCGGAGGAGACCGGTCTGTTCGGCGGCGCAGTGATTATTCTGGCGGTCATCATTTTCGTGGTCGCTGGTGTTCGCACTTCGCTTGAGGCGCGTGATATGTTTACGAAGTTGTGCGCGGCTGGTCTGACGGCATTTATAGGTTTTCAAGCTTTGGTGAACATCGGCGGCATCTTGCGCGCCTTGCCGATGACGGGCATTACGCTTCCCTTCGTCAGTCACGGCGGTTTTAGTTTGATCACAAGCTTTGCAATGTTGGGAATGTTGATGGCGTTTTCAAACCGAAACGCGCGTGATCGGGTGATAGCGGAAATGCCGGCGGTAAAGAGTTCATCTCCCCTTAAGCTGGAGGCAGTGGAATGAGCAAAGACAGGAACACCTTGCGGGTGCAGTCCTCAGCGCTTAGCGACCGCGGGCTCAACGAGCGTCGTCCCCTCAACGAAGACGCCTATTTGCAGGACCACGCACGCGGGATCTTCGCCGTCGCGGACGGCGTCGGCGGCGCGGAAGCGGGCGAAGTCGCCTCACAAACTGCGATTGAAGTTCTCGACGAGGCCTTTCGTCATCAGACGGACGGCGCGGACGTCGAAGACCTGATGGAGCTCGCGATTCAGCGGGCTAACGCTTCGATTCACCAGATGGCCCAGGAGCACGCGAAGTTCTCCATGATGGCCACGACGATCGTCGCGTTGCACCTCAAAGGCAATGTCGCGACGTTTGGACACGTCGGCGATTCACGTCTTTATCGTCTCGCGCCTGATGGGCAGTTACATCGCGAAACTGAAGATCACTCGATTGTTGAAGAAGAAGTGCGCGCCGGACGAATGACGCCGGAGCAAGCCGCGAATCATCCGAGCAAGAACGTGATCAGCCGTGCGCTCGGCGCCGAGCAGGGCGTCGAAGTCGACATGAAGACGATGGAGGTCGAAGAGGGCACGGAGTTTCTACTGTGTACTGACGGCATCACGCGTCACGTTTCCGACAATGAACTGCGCCAGCTACTCGTGGTCAATAACGATCTCGAAGAAGTTTGCCGTGAATTGAAACGGCGCTGTTACGAGCGCGGTGCGGAAGACAATCTCACGGTCGTGGTGGTGCGGGTTGGCAATCCCGTTCACACTGACGAACGCCTGGCGGAACTCGAACCGACGATCACGCCCGAGTCGCAAACTATGTACGCGGCGCAGAACGGCGGCCAGCAGACAATGATCGGCACGCAATCGAACGGAAGTCCGGTAACAGGATCGCGCATCGCGATTCCGGCCGGGGCCGCGCAGGTCGAGGCGAATCACGGCACGCTCAACGTGGCGGAGCCCAAAGCGCGCAGTGGCGGCAGCGGCTTCGGGCGCGTGTTGGGAATCTTGCTGGTGTTGGTTCTAATCGGCGCTGCGTTCTATGCGGGGGCGCGTTACAAGGAACGAATTCCCTTTCTCGCAAGCAAGACACAGCAGCAACCGGTCGTGACCGCGCCTGTTCCGGCTCCTTCACCGGAAGAACCCTTCGTGCAGTTCGAACGAATGCGCCGGCAAGTGGACCAGGACGCGCGCGCGTGGCTCGCGACCGAGCCGCAAAAGGAATTGGTAAACGCGGGCGTTCAGAGTCCGCTGGACTCGCCGCACACTGACTTTTTGTATCTCTACGGCCGCGCGAACCTGCTTTCCGGCAACACTGACGAAGCGAGCAAAGCATTCGACGCGGCGATTGCCAAAGCGGACGCGAACCCCTCGCCCGCTAACGCCACGATCAAAAAAGAATCGGTTCTCGGTTTGGCGGCGTGCAGCGTGCGCACGCAGAAAGATCGTTGGAAAGTACTCAATCACTACGAAGAGCTGACGAAACCTCCCGCCAGCACAGCGGCCCCCACGGCAACACCTTAACCCTGATCCGGTGATCACGCATCAAAGGTGCGAATCAGGGCGATAAGATGTCGGAACTCAAACTCCAACAAAGCAGACTAGACGGGCGCTACGACATCATCGAATGCCTCGGAAGGGGCAGCTATGCCGAAATCTACGTCGCTAACGACAACGCCGCGCCGGAAGGTTCGCCGCGTACGATCGTGATCAAGGCGTTGAATCTTTATCTACAAGGCGAACCCGACGTCGAACTCGAACGAACTCTCGTCACTAATTTTCAAAACGAAGCAGTCGCGCTCGATCGCGTTCGACATCCAAATGTAATAAATCGTCTCGGCCACGGAACCGCGATCGATCTTGCGGGTATGACGTTTCACTACATCGTGCTCGAGTATCTTCCCGGCGGCGACATGTTCGCACTGACAAAGACGCGGCCGCTGTCGATTCAACGTGCGCTTCACTACCTCGAACAGGTCTGTTCCGGTCTCGCGCACGCACACAAGTGCGGCGTTATTCACCGCGACATAAAACCGCAGAATCTGTTGCTGACCGAGGATCGAGAGATCGTGAAGATTGCCGACTTCGGCGTCGCGCGTCTCGATGCAAACGAAGGCGCGATCACGCGCGTCGGCACAAACATCTACTCCGCGCCGGAACACAATCCGCAGATGCAGACCGGACAGCTCGATACCCGTGGGCTGACGTTTCCGCGCGATCACTTAACACCGTCAGCCGATATTTATTCGCTCGCCAAAACGACGTATGCACTGATCGCGGGCGAATCGCCACGCCGGTTTGCGCAGCACTCGCTGAGCGAACTGCCGCCGCTCGCGCGCGACACGTATTGGGGCAACGCAGTTCTGCGCGTGCTGCAAAAAGCGACGCAGAACCGGCCCGACGATCGTTATCAAACCGTTGAAGAGTTTTGGGACGAGCTGTCTGACGCGAGTTTGCCGCCGACACGTCCGCTGCAAATGGTTCCGCCGCTCGAAGCGCGCCGCAAACCGAGCGAGGAACTCTCGATCGAACCGGAACCAGAAGACTTCACCGAAGCCGCGCCGCCGCGGCCGCATTTCGCCGTGCCCGGGCCTGGAATTAGCCCGGCGGACTTAAGTTTCGCCGGCGTAGATGTAAAGAGACCGCGGATCGTCGTGCCGATCAATCTCGAGGCGCAGCGGCAGATGGAACTGCGCGAACGGCAGCAACAGCTTGCCGCGGAACAAAGCGCGAACGGTCGCAGGCGATCGACTGTCGAGGAGATACTGCCGCCGAGTAAAAAACGCCGCGCGCTCGTCGCCGCCGGGCTGATCCTGGCGTTTTCCGGTATGCTCCTAGCGACTCACAAATACGTGACTTCGCAGTGGAATCCACTTGCCGAGATCAGGCGCATCACCGAGCCGCCGTTGATTGGCCGCGAGGGTTTTACGACCACCGACGTGAACTTGCGCCCGGTCGCTAACGTTTCTCAAGATCCGATTGGACTGGCAGAATCGGGTTCGAAAGTGAAAGTATTGAGCGCTGATAATAACTGGTATGAAGTGCAGGTGATGGAACACTCACGGGCCAAAACCGATCCGTATTCTTCCGACTGGGGCTGGATTAACAAGCGATACGTTCGATTTGATTAAATGTTTTGAGTTCAACCTTTAGGTTGTCTGACAAGCTAAAGCTTGAACTCAAAACGAAAACTAGTTGACCTTGAAGGAGCCTAAAGCTTGGGTCTGCTTGAATCGATTAGAAAATGGATAGACGGCGAGACGGGCGAGGACCTGCTCGAAGCCGCCGACGAACACGCAAAACCGCGACGTGTTTGGGAAGAGTTTCTGGTGAAGATCGCGCGCGAAGTCGAAGCTGCCATGCAGCGCGAAATGTTCACGCCGCCGGGTGGTCCAACCTACATTCCTCGCGAATACATCGTCTATCTCAGTCCTGACGACGACAAAGATTGGCAAGGCGATAAACGCCGCGGGCTTGAACAAGGACTGTTTCACGTACTTTCCGAACGTGCGCGCGAACTGAGCGGCCAGACGCAGTTGGCGGTCAAATCTTTTGCGGTTGAGCTGCGCGTTGATGGAACGCTGAACAAAGGCGAGTTTCGCGTGCAGGCCGTTTGGGATGAAACGGAAAGCGGTCACACGATGGTGACGCCGCGCGTCGATCCGATGCGCACCGCGCCGGCGTTCAGTCCGAACGACACGGTTGTCGAACGGGCTTCAGACTCGGAGAGGGCTTCTGATTCGAGCGAGAGCGAACAGACGGTTGTGCGGCCCAAGGCCACGGCTTTGTATTCAGTTGAGGTCTGGCGCAACGGCGTGCGTGAAGCGGTCGTGCCGATTATGAAGAACGAGATCACGATCGGACGCGGTTCGCGGAGTATCACAGTCGATCTGCCGGTGAAAGGCGATCCGGAGGTGAGTCGTGTTCATGCCGTGTTGTCGCGTGATAACGAAGGGCGTTACTGGCTGGTGGCGAAAGGCCGCAATCCCACGATCGTCAACGGCCGCGAACTAACGCGTGAAGAACCGACGGAAGTCGCGCCCGATCAGAAGATCGCTATCTGTAACTTTGTGCTTCGTATCCAACCCAGATAGCCACAAAGAGGCACAAAAAGTACAAAAGGCACAAGAAGAATAAGAGAAGGGTAGAAGGAGTAGAAATACAGGTTCACACCTGAGTTTTTACTTCTTGTGCCTCTTGTGCCTCTTGTGCTTTTTGTGCCTCTTTGTGGCTTAAGTCGTTGATAAGGTCGTTCAGGAGAATGGGAACGTTCTCGCCCTGAAGATAATCCTTGCCGAGCATCTTCATGATGCGGCGCTCTTTGGTCAGGCCGTTCACTTCCTTCAACATCGCCCGCGCAAACGCCGCCACGACTTTTCCATCGAATTGCTTCCCGCTGTTCTGCCGCAGGTCGCGTACGACGTCTTCAAACGAACGACGGCGCCGGTAAGGACGATCCGTCGTCATCGCATCGAACGAATCCGCGAGCGAGACGATCTTCGCGCCGATCGGAATCTGTTCGTCAACCAAACCATCAGGATAACCACGTCCGTCGAGCCGTTCGTGATGATACTTCGCCATCAACGGAATGTCGGCATAGGGATGATTGATCGGAGCAAGAATCTCGTAGCCCGCGGCCGGATGACGGTTTAGTTCACTCGACTCTTTCGCATTGATCGTGTACGGCGCGTTGATGATGTCGCGGTCCACGACCAGTTTGCCAATGTCGTGAAGATAACCGGCGATCTGAATCCCCTCGACTTCCTCTTCACTCCACCCGAGTTCACGCGCGATGATCTCGCTATAGCGTCCGACGCGTTCCGAATGTCCCTGCGTGTACTTATCCTTGATATCGATCGCCGCGGCAAACGCGCGCACAGTTGCGCGATAGATCGTGCGCAACTCTTCATAAAGCCGGCGATTCTCTTCCGCGCGTTGGGCCACCTGTTCGAGCAAACGGTGCGTGTGAATGCCGACGCCGATGTGCCGGACCATCGCGCGAATCGTTTCGAAATCGTCGACCGAAAAGTCTTCACCACTGGCTTTGCGACCAAGCAGGACCAGTCCGGTCACTTCATCGCGCACGATCATCGGCAGGATCAGTTCGATTCCCTGCTCCAACAGCCGTTCGCGATAACGATTCACGAAACCAGTCGAACTCTCCGCAGTGCCCACTAAAAAATCAGCCGCGTCGCGCGTTAGAAATTCCTGCTTCTCTTCCTCGTTGATCGAAAACTCCGCGAACAACTTTTCACCGACGCCCCACACCGCGACGCAGCGAAGTTCGCCTTCGTCGACACACTCCGACACCGCGCCGCGACGCAACGCGAGCGTTCCGAGCAGCAGGTGCATTGACGTTCGCACCATTTCGGTGAAGTCGCCTCGTCCAGCTATTTCCTGGCCTAAGTCAGCAAGCGCACCGAATGTGTGTATGAGCTTCTGGGTCGATGGCTCCATCGAGTTAGTGGACTACGGGAGTAGTCTCAAAACCGGAAAGCGCGAGCAACGCTTCGCTTTCATCCTTTGCAAGTGCAACGTGTCGGGTGAGCCCTAGCATCTCGAAGAGTTGGATCGTCTGGTTGTTTACTTCGGAAAAGACGATCCGGGCGCCGCTCTTCTCTGCGACGTCAATGATGCCGAGGAGGATCGAGATGCCGATGCTGTTGACTAGTTTGGTATCACTGAAATCGATCACTAGCGCGCGGCAACCACAGTCGAGTTGCCGGCGACATTCACGTTCGATCTTTTCGCCGGTCAGTTTGTTCAGATAGTCGCTGGCATAAACAACTGCCGTAGTACCTACACAATGCGACCGGACCAAAGGGGCGTTTGGTTTATCCATGTCGTCTCAATCTGAGAGGTTTATGAAGCGGTATCGCGAACGTATTTGGTCATGCGCAAGCTGGTGCCGTCGTCGACTCGTTCAAACTCGACTTCGTCCATCAACGTGCGAATGAGTTTAAGGCCCCATCCACGTCTTTCTTCTGCCGCTTCGGTTGTCGCTGAGCGGCCGCTCGTACCGTTGAGATTTCCTGGCACGACGCCGCGACTCGAAATAGTGACGACTAATCTATCACTTTCGACGAGAAAACGTTGATAAATTTTTCGATCCGGGCTGAAACTGTGTTCGGAAGCGTTAATACAAGCCTCCACGATGGCCGTCTTGATCTGATTGATGGCCTCCGGCCGGAAGGTCAAACGCTTCGCGATCTGCTCCGCCGTGCTGGCAGCGATGAGTTCGTTGTCCTCGCCCATCGGGACCACCACGAGAAACTCGTTGGCTCTCTCTCCACTGTGAACGACTGAATTTACAGGCATTTCGCTGATTCGCGCCGCCAGGAGTTCCAACTGCTGCCGGCTGGAACCAAAAGCTTTACGACGAGCCAGCAACCGGTTCGACTCGTCAGTAAAGCCTTCGTTTGAAATTAACCAGATCTGAATCCGGCTGAAACCCAGCTTACCCGCCAGAATCTCGAACCGCTCGATCCACGCGCGGGTCACCTCGATATCGACTTCCAGCTTCGACTCGAGGTCCGCGACCAGCCAAACGATCTCCTGCGCGTCCGAGTAGATTCCGTCTTCAAACGTGTGCGCCACGAGACAGCGTTCGTCCTCGGAAATCTGGCGCATGTCGCTGTTGAAAGACGCGCAACTCGCGAGATGCACGGTCTGCGGCAGTTTGAACTGTTCTGTATCAGCGTCGAGATCTGAAGCGAGCCGGTCGGGTTCGAGACCTTTGTACTTCCGGCTGAACGTTGCGTTGTCGAAAAGGGCCGCAGGCACGCGTTGCGTGTTGAAGTGCGAGACGAGTTCGCGGAGGCTGACACGCGCGATCTGTTTGTAATGCCGCGCCATCGTGTGCGGCGCGCGTTTGAGTGCATCGGCGAGCGCGTCAGCGACGACGAGCGCGCGCGGTTCGCCCAACACGTCGAGCCGGTAACGAATCTTCAGGTAGTCTTTCCACGCTTGCGGTCCGGTGCCCGCTTCGACTGTCGTGCCGTCCCAGTTCACAAACTCCTGCACGTGCAGACGGTGTAAAACTTCCTGAAGCTCACCCGCGGTCATGTGCAAACGTTTCCGCCAAACTTCAAACGACGAAATCTGGTCTTCACCCGCGGCAGCTTCCCACAACAGACGAATCAACAAGTGACGTGTTTCCAATCGCGGCGAAATCTCTTCCAGCAAGTAAGCAAAATGGCGGTGCAAGTGACCGCCGAAGAGTTCGTCGACGTAGAGACGTTCGCAGTCGAGATACGAATTGAGCGCGACGCGCTTCTCGCGCGCGGCTTGCAGAAACGTGTTGATGAAGAACGGACTTCCGGCAAACTGTTGGACCAGCAGATCGCGCGCGGCTTCGCTTGTGATGACGTGTTGGCGTTGGGCCACGTGCTCGACGAGCTGTGAAGCGTCTTTGGCGTTCAGCCGTTTGAGTCGCAACAGATCGAGTAATTCAAAATTGCACTCAGCTTCGTGCGCGGCTTCCAGGATCTGGCGCCGCAAACCTGCGAGCACGAAAGTAAAACCGCCGCGGCCGAAGACACGCAGCACTTCCGTCCCCAACACGACCGCGCCGTTCAAATACTCTGCGAGCTGCGCACCGTCCAGCATGATCAACGGACGGCCGCGTCCCGCTGGAATGCGTTGCGGCGCGCCTAAACAAAAACGAACCAGCGCCTTGTCGTCGTTGCTGAAACGCAGACGCGTGTACGATTCGCTCAGTTGTTCGATCCATTCGTGATCGGCCGCCGGCGCGAGCTCGATCAGGTCCTGAAGCGTCAGCGTGGCATTTGAAACAAACGGTTCGTTGCGGCGAAACGCGATGTACTGCTGAAGAAACGTGTTGAGAAACTCGATCGCCGCGCTCACCGCGGTCGTTTCGTTGCGTGTGAACGCGAAGTAGATCGGAACGACTTCTGTGCGTTGGTTGAAGATGCGATCGTAAGCCTGGCGCAGCAGTTCCGAGACACCGGCGGACGGTTCCATGAGCAGCAGCAGACCACGCCCGGCATTTTCAGCCGCAGCGTGCGTCATGATCCGGTCGAGTTCCTCGGTGCGCCCTACAAAATCGGGTGGCGCCACGCGGCCGAGAATGCGCCGGAAGTTCTCGCTGGAACTACCTGTGCTCATGCCGGGCTTTGCCTCATAAGTCCTTCTCATTCACACCGGGCTTCAGCCCGGTGGAAAATACTTACGTTGTTGAGAAACCGTTTCAACGGTTTCCGTAGCGAACAGCGAAAACCGTTGAAACGGTTTTCCGCTATGCGTCCCGTCCTACCACCGGGCTGAAGCCCGGTGTGAATGAGACGACTTCTCAGGAATCATGTTGAAGTGTTTTCTTCACCGTAGAAGACGATCTTGTCCTTACCCATGTGCTTCGCTTGATAAAGCGCGCGGTCTGCCGCCGCGATAATGTTTTCCGAAGTGTTCACCATCGACGAAAACGTCGAAACGCCGATACTGACGGTCACGTGGCCCAGCGGCTGAGTCTTGCCGTGCGGAAAGTGCGTCGTGCTCACGCGCTGCCGAATGCGATCCGCAATCGTACCTGCCTCGACGATGCCGGTTTGCGGCAACAGAATGCAGAACTCCTCACCGCCGTAACGCGAAGCCACGTCCGCCGAACGCAACGCGCCTTTCAAACAGTGCGCGGTGATTTGTAGTGCCAGATCGCCGGCCTGGTGTCCGTTCTTGTCGTTGTATGCCTTGAAGTCGTCGATGTCGATCATCAGGAAGCTCATCGGATAGTCGTAACGCTTGGAGCGGTTCAACTCTTCCATGAGACGTTCTTCGAGATAGCGCCGGTTCGGCAACGTCGTCAACGGATCCGTGATCGACATCAGTTGAAACTCGGTCGCGCGTTCCTGCCATTCGGCGCGTTCGAGTGCGAGCGCTACTTGCGGGCCGATGATCTCCAGCAATCCGAGATCGACCTCGTCGAATGTGCGTCCACCCGACTTGTCCGTAACATTCAACACTCCGACTTTGCGGCCGTTGATCACGATCGGATAACTGATGAATGAATCTGTTTTGTAACGCCGCTCGGGTGGCGCCGGCGTGCGGCCTTCATGTCGGAGGTCCGTAACGATCAACGGTTTTCCCGTGTCGATGACGTGTCCCGACACGCCCTCGCCGACGCGAATCGGTCCAACGTTCGCAGGGTCGGTTGCGAACCCGCTCGCGGCTTTCAGAATCAGTTCGTTTGCAGTCTCGTTCAGCACGAGTATCGAGGCGCGTTCCGATTGCAACAGCTCTTTTGAGTTGCTGACGATCGAGTTGTAAGTCTTCGCCGGATCGGCGCAACTGATGCGTTCGAGAAAGTGCTGTAGTGAATTTGTAAAACGCGAACGCGACTCCAGTTCGGTTCGTAAACGACGGATTTCCTGTTCGAGATCGGGTTCCGCAGGCGGTGCAATCGGTTGCGGTGTCGCTTTAGGTTTATCAGAGCCGTTTGACGGGGCGCCGTGGAAACGTTGCGTGGATTTTTCTACGCGTTCGGCCAGTTCATCCAAACGTTGCTGTTCGGAAAAGATCACGTTTGAAAATGTCGAGTCGGCCGCAAGACTTTGCAGGTCGCCGGCGCGGAAGCGTTCCATCAGTTGCTGGTAATCAGCGCCTTTGATGAACGCACGGCCGCCAATCATCGCGAGATTTCGCTTGCCGCCAAGCTCGACTCGTTTCGCAAAGCACTGCAAGCCCGCGTGACATTTGTATTCGATAGTACCGCCGGCCTTCGTTGCTTCCGCATGAGCAGCGCCGCAGTAAGGTTCGCAGAGTTGGGCGTGCTCGGGCGAAGTCTGAAACGCATGACAGATGGAATTGTTGTTGGAAACGACGACTGCGGGCGGCTGATGGCCATCAACCAGAAGCAAGGCAAGCCCCGAGTTTGCCGCGAGCCCATCCTGAACCTCCGGCCACGCGGAAGGAGCTTCTTCGCGGTGTTCTTGAGTATTTGGGGCAATAGGGGGCTTCTTCATTAGCTTCTGGGCACAAGCATATAGAGCTCCCTCATCCGCACACGAGGATTACCTTAGTCCTAAACTCCCAATGGATAGGGGATTTCAAGTGCAGCGGGCCAAAACGCCTCAAATAAGGGAGCTTATTCGAGGCCGGGAGCTGAGCCGGGCGGAACCTCCTCGATGTGAGGCATCGCCGGGCTAATCCTGACGCAAGCGGCGAAATGCGCAGGTTTGATCTCAACTAGTTGAGGAACCACCTCCTTGCAAACATCAATCGCATAGGGACAACGAGTATGAAAGGGGCATCCCGTTGGCGGATTGATTGGCGAGGGAACGTCGCCCTCCAGCATTATACGTTGTCTCGTCGCCTCAATCTCGGGGTCGGGCACGGGCACTGCCGAAATCAGCGCCTTCGTGTAAGGCATCAACGGTTCAACGTAAATCGTTTTGGCATCGGCGAGTTCAACCAGCTTGCCGAGGTACATCACCGCCACTCGATCAGAGACGTGCCGGATCGCCCGCAGATCGTGTGAGATGAAAAGATAAGTGAGGTTCTTCTCTCGCCGCAACTTCTCAAGCAGGTTCATGATCTGCGCCTGGATTGAGACGTCCAGCGCGGAGATCGGTTCGTCGGCGACGATGAAGTCGGGATCGACAGCGAGTGCGCGCGCGATGCCGATGCGTTGGCGTTGTCCGCCGGAGAATTCGTGAGGATAACGTTTGATGAATCTCTTGCTGAGACCGACGGTTTCGAGTAGTTCCTGAACGCGTTGGTCTGCTTCCCTTCCTCGTGCGAGACGAAACGTTTCTAACGGTTCGCCGACGATCTGGCCTACGGTCATGCGTGGATTCAGCGACGCGTAAGGATCCTGAAAGATGATTTGCAGATGACGCCGTTGCTCGCGCAACTGTCTGCGCGAGAGCTGGGCCAGGTCGTTGTTTCGATACAACACCTGTCCGCTGGTCGGTTCGGTGAGACGTAAGATCGCGCGGCCGAGTGTTGACTTGCCGCAGCCCGATTCGCCGACGAGTCCGAGCGTCTCGCCTTTCGCAATGTCGAGTGTGACGCCGTCGACCGCCTTGACGACGCGTTTGCCGCCGAGATTGAAGTGTACTTTCAGATCTCTAATGGAGATGAGAGTTTCTTCAGCCACCATAAACCTCGTTCGCGAAGTGACAGAGTGAATGATGATCGGGTGTTAACTCGACAAACGGTGGAAACTCGCGCCGGCAGATATCCTCCGCGCGTTCACAGCGCTCGGCAAACGGGCAACCGGGTTTCAAATGGGCCACGTCGGGCGGCAGTCCGGGAATCTGATAAAGCTTGCCGTGCTCGGCTGTCGGATCGGGCACTGAGCGCAGCAACCCTTTGGTGTACGGATTACCGGGACGGGCAAACAACTCTTTCGTTTTCGCCTGTTCGAAGATCTTTCCGGCGTACATCACGATCACGTGATCGGTCATGCCGGCCACGACGCCGAGATCGTGAGTGATCAGAATGACGCTCGTGCCTGTTTCCTGTTTAAGTTTTTTGATGAGTTCGAGAATCTGCGCCTGGATCGTGACGTCGAGCGCTGTGGTCGGTTCGTCGGCGATCAATAATTCGGGTTCGCACGAAAGCGCCATCGCGATCATCACGCGCTGTCGCATGCCGCCGGAGAATTCGTGTGGATAACTCTCGGCTCGCGTACGTGCGTCGGGTATGCCGACGGTCTCGAGCATCTTGATCGCGTGCTCGTAGGCTTGTGCTTTCGTGTGACCGAGGTGCAGTTGTGTCATCTCCATTAGTTGTTTGGAGATCTTCATGAACGGGTTCAGCGAGGTCATCGGATCCTGAAAGATCATTGCGATGCGACGGCCGCGGATCTTACGTACCGCATCGGGTGGCAACAACAGGATGTCCTGACCTTTGAAGATCACTTCACCGGAGACGATCTTGCCCGGGGGATCCGGAATGAGGCGTATTATCGAGAGGTTTGTAACGGACTTTCCGGAACCTGATTCACCGACAATACCGAGCGTCTCGCCGCGCTGAAGCTGAAACGAGATCCCATCGACAGCCTTTACGAGGCCATCGTCGGTGTCGAAATAGGTCTTGAGATTTTTGACCTCGAGAAGGTTGCCGTTGATCATGGGTCTTGGAGGTTCAATATTTCATATAGGTCCTATACGTCCTATACTGTTCTCATTTGCGGATCTAACGCATCTCGCAGACCGTCGCCCAGAAAATTCAGTGAAAAAAGCGTCAGCGCCATCGTGACGCCCGGAAAGATCAGTTGCCACGGAAAGATCGCAATGTTCTGAATACCATCCGCTGCGAGACTGCCCCACGACGCGAGCGGCGCCTGCACGCCCAGCCCGAGAAACGAGAGAAACGCCTCACTCAACATGATCTGTGGAATCGTCAGCGTCGCGTAGACGATCACCGGTCCCAACGTGTTCGGCACGAGGTGACGAAAGATGATTCGCGGCGCCGACACGCCTGTCGCGCGTGCCGCCAGTACAAACTCCTGATTTTTCAACGACAGCACCTGACCGCGCACGATTCGCGCCATCGTCAACCACGACACAGAACCAAGCGCGACAAACAGCAGTATCAACTGCCCGCGCGGCGTTTGACTGCGAAACATCGCCAGCAACACGATCACGAGAATCACGTACGGCAGCGAATAGAGCACGTCTACGATCCGCATCATCAGGTTATCAACACTCCCGCCGACGTAACCGGAGATCGCACCGTAACTGACGCCGATTATCAACGACACCAGCGTCGCGATGATGCCGACGAACAGCGAGATCTGTCCGCCTTGCAACACACGCGCAAGTTGATCGCGTCCGGCGTTGTCGGTGCCCATCGGGTGTTTCCACGAAAACTCACCGTCAGGACCCCTGAACGGCGGAAACGATCTGACGAGTTTCATGTCGCCGGTCGGAATGTAATCAGGCGTGAAACCGAAGGTGCGTTTGATGATCGTTGGACCAGTGATCGACGCGAGCGTGATCAAGATCACGACGATGAGACCAAACACCGCGAGCTTGTTTTTCAACAAACGCCGCCATGCGTCGCGCCACAACGACGTGCCGTGTACGAGTTCACTCGGCTCTTCCGAGTGTACCTCTTCGGCGACCGCCATCTCCGGACTAATCTTGTTCTCTGGTTCCATCTACTGAAGTTCTAGTTATATCTCACCCGCGGATCGAGGTACGCGTAAACGATGTCCACTAACAGATTCATAAACAACAACGTGATCGCGATGAACGCAACGATGCCGATGATCAACGGCTCGTCGCGATTCAGCGAAGCCTGAATGAAATAGTTTCCCAAACCCGGCAACGAGAAGATCCGTTCGACTACGACAGTTCCGGTCAACAGAAACGCCAACGCGGGTCCGGTAAACGAAACGACCGGCATCAAACCGCCGCGCAGCGCGTGTTTGATGACCACGTCCTTCTCACTCAAACCCTTCGCACGAGCCGTGCGAATGTAGTCTGACCGTAGCACCTCGAGCATGCCCGCGCGCGTAAGCCGCGCGATGTAAGCCATGTAAATCGCCGATAAAGTGATCACCGGGAGCACCAGGTTCCAACTCGGAAAACCACCCCAACGCGACGGCGGCAACCAGTAAAGACTCAACGAAAACACCAGCACGAGTATCGGACCAAGCACGAAGTTCGGAATCGAAATCCCGAGCATCGCCAACGCCATCGACGAGTAATCCCAGCGAGAATTCTGTTTGAGGGCGGCGATCGATCCCATCGCGATTCCGACGACGAGCGCCAGTATGTAGGCCAGGATTCCAACCGCGGCAGACACCGGCAACGAACGCCAGATGATCCCGTTTACTGACTGTCCTTCAAATCGCAGCGAAGTGCCGAAGTCGAAATGCCGCACGATGTTCCACATTGTCTTGCCGTATTGCTGGTACCACGGCTTATCGAGACCATACTTTTCGCGGATGTTCTTTTCGATGGCAGGCGGCAGCCGCTTCTCGCCGGAATAGAAGTTACCGGGGGCGAGTTTGATCAAGCCCCAGGCAATCGTAATCACGACCAGAATCGTAGGGATCGTAATCAGGAGGCGTCTGATTATGAAGCGAAGCATTTGCGCGTTTTTTTTATTCGGCCAAACTCGGTGTTCCCGAGTCCCACTTGGCCTGATCGCGTTCGATGTAAACGTACTTCCAGGGAAATAACGATGCCGGGTTCGGATACATTCCCTTCACGTAGGGTTTCTTGACCCAATTGACCGACGCTGTGTCGAGCGGAACGATCGGTTGCGCTTCGAGCATGTAGGCTTCCGCTTTTGCGAGCAGTTCGTAACGCTTCTTGTGATCGAGCGTGCGGTTCGCCTCGTCAATCATCGCCACGTACTTTTGATCGAACCAACCTGTGCCGCTGTCATCAGTATAGAAAATGCCAAGGAACGTAAACGGATCCATGTAGTCTGCGCCCCAGGCGCCACGCGCAAAACCTTTGTATTCGAGCTTGTCCTTCGTGACCAGGAAAGTCTTCCAATCCATGTTGCGTAGTGTGACGGTGATGCCGAGGTTCTGTTTCCACTGCGCCTGCATCCACTCCGCCATCGCCTTGTTCGATTCCTGCGTGTTGTAGATGTATTCGACGTCGTTCACTGGAAACTTCGGACAGGAATAACTGCCGTCGCTATTCTTAGTCACCGGAAATCCGGCTTCGGCGAGTAAACGGCGCGACTCTTCGGGATTGAATTGATCGCCTTGCGGCTGCGGGTAGTTGTTAAAGATGCGTGTGGGCGTGAACGCCGTCAGCGGCTTCACGATCTTGCGCCAGGTGGCCCATGCCTGCTTGTCGATGGCCATGTTGAATGCCCGGCGCACCCGAACATCACTCATCGGCGGCTTGGTCGTATTGATCATCAGGTAATCGATCGCTGCTTCGACCGCGTCCATGTAATCCTTCTTTTCCCTGACGACGTGCAGCCACGCATTCGGCACGGTGTGATTGAGAACGGCGTCGATCTCTCCGACCTTGTACACGTTCATGATCGAAGGATTGTCAGACATCGGATAGAAATGGATCTCGTCGAGTTTGACGTTCGCCGCGTCCCAGTACATCGGATCGCGTTCGACGACCAGCTTGTCATACGGCCGCCACGTTTTTACTTTGAATGGACCACAGGTCACGACGTGTTCCGCCAGCGCCCACTGAGGGCCCCACTTCTCGATGACCTTGCGCGGCGTGATACGAAAGAGTTGATGGGCCAACATGCCAACGAAGAACGGCGCTGGTAATGTTAGCGAGTAGCGCACAGAGTATTGGCCGACCGCCTCAACGCCGAGATCTTCAGCGCGCACGGGAACGAGTTCTTTGCCGTCGACGGCGGCTTTAAGTTTGGCGTTCGCGTTCAGCAGCTTTGTCCGCGATTTTTCGTCACCCGGTAAAGACAGACGTAGCGGAGTGTGAAGCGATTGATGAAAAGCCGAATCAGCCGGCGGCTGTGATTCTTCCGCTGTCGGTTGATACTCACCTTTTGCGGGATCGAAAGGAGTGCCGCTGAGCGGCTCAGGCGCCTGGTGTTCGTTGAAATCTTTGGCCAAGAGAAACTTGCCGTTGCCCGGATCGCGCACAAACACCGCGCCGGAGGTGTATTCCTTCGCATACTTGATGTAGGAAGCGAGACCAGCGGTGCGCGAAGCAGTTTCTTTGGAAAGCGCGCGGCGAATGCTGTAAACGAAGTCGTTCGCATCGATCGGATCGCCGTTGGACCAACGACCGTTGCGACGCAGGTAGAACGTGAATTCGGAAGAATCGTCGTTGGCGCGCCAGTGAGTCGCGAGCGCCGGGATCGGTTCCATGGTCTTGGGATGGTATTCAACCAGTCCTTCGTAAAGCGCCATGTAAATACGCGCTTCGGGTTGACCATCGCTGACCGCGGGATCGAGTGTTTCCGGTTCGTCGCCGGTTACGTAACGAAGAATGTTTCTGTCGGGAGGAGTGGTTTTGCCGAAGTAGAGTTCATTGCTCGAGGCAACAGTACACGACAGCGTCGTGTAAGCCATCGACGCGAGCAAAACGAGAGCACAAATTTGCTTCCAGTTGATACGGCTCATCGCGGAACCTCCCTCAACAGTCCGCGAACTTATCACGCGGGCGACAGGATGCACAAGACTAACAGAATATTCTTTGAGTTAGACCAGTCTTGTTAACTCTGAAATCCTGTCTAATACAGCTTTACCGCGTAGCCTAAACCGTCGCCAACGGACAGAATTTCGGATCGAAGTTGAGGGTGATTGATGAAGTAATTATTAAAATCACGTAGCGCGATCGTAGAGGTTTCGTCGTCTGCGCTTGCGGGTTGCGCGACTCTTCCGCCCCAAAGCAAGTTATCCACAACGACTACACCGCCGTCGCGCAAGCGCGGCAAGCCGAGATTGAGATACTGTTTGTACTCTTCCTTCAGAGCGTCGATGTAAAGAAGATCGTAGGTCTCAGTGAAGTTGGGCATCACGTCGAGGGCTTTACCACGTGCGAGCTGAACACGATCTGCGTAGAGCGAACGTTTCAAGAATTCCGTCGCAACCCGGATCATTTCCTCGTTCGGTTCGATCGTGACGACAGTGCCGTAGTCGCCCATGCCGCGTGCGAGATGGATCACGGAGTAGCCGATCGCCATCCCGACCTCCAACACTCTGCGCGCGCCAATCGCGCGTGCCGTGATCTCCAGAAACCGAGCGACCTCCCGGTCCGCAATCGGCACGCGATGCTCGGCCGCGTACTCTTCCATTTCCTTGAGTAGCAGATCGGTTTGAACGTGCAGGCCGTCGAGGTACTCGGCCTGCTCCCGCTGAATAATTGCGTCTACCTTTGCCTTCATATAATAAAAATCCGTCAAGTGATACTGAGTCACTAACCTAATAGACCTTTTCGAGAAGTTTCGCAACCACGCGAAGTGCCGCGTGTGTCTTGAACGGTTCAGCCTTTCGTGCAGCATCTGAACTTCCCCTGCAACGGGTTATTTTCTTCGTGGTGTTGGTTTCCATGTTGGCGCCTTCTCAACGTACTTATCGTCTTCGGTCGCAGCGAGTACGATTCGGCCTAACAAAACCGCAACCGATATGCCAAGATTGCCGGCCCACTCTTCTAGGAGTTCGATGTGATCTGGTGTAAAGTCTGAATCGTCTACTGGCAGCATGAGATGTAAAGTAACGGGGCGCCACCTTCCCCCTTCAAAGAAGCAGTGACGCCCCGGCCCACACTCTCTCTGGGCGACGAGTGCGGATTGCGCAAGGCCCTTTCACGTCGCAGAACCTCGGCAACTTACCGGTTTATATCTGTGTGTAAATAGCCATCGCAAGACTTCAACTCGCGAACGAATTCTCGAACTCGTACAAGGAACTTGTAGACACACGTTCCCCCCGATCGCCAGACACGAGCCATTCCCCGCTGCTGACCTGAGTGCGAGTTAGCTGTAAATCACATTAACAATCGTGAGAATGACAGACGTAATCCCTGGGGGTGTGGTCCCGGTTGACACCACACCGGGTGCATGAATATCGCCCGCTGATGCTGGTACAACAATCGTCAGGCTGAGGATCGTCGCGGCGCATATTTGGCGTAAGGTTTTCACTTGGCTTTCTCCTCTGTGATTTACAAGAATTTTGTGACTAACAAAAATTTTGTAAGCACACTAGAGTGCCTTGAATCCTGTTGCAAGGGCTAGAGGTACGGCGTAAGATTTGCGCTCGGTTCGCCTAACTTTCCCTGCGAAAACTGGTTCTCACATGACCTTACCGCCCTCACTCTTGCGCGAGTTAGAAAACCCAAACCTTAGTGTGAGCAGACGCGCAGAGTTATGCTGCGAAGCGGCGAAGGTGCTGGAATACAAGGGTGAGTATGAGAAAGCCCGGCGAGTGCTTGGCGACTATTGGACACGCATAAATGAGCGGCCAAAGTTGGAGGGCTTGGAACCGAGCATAGCGGCAGAGGTGCTATTGCGTGCGGGAGTGCTAACCGGATGGATCGGCGGTAAGAGTCAGATCGCGGACGTGCAAGAGACGGCCAAGAATCGTATCAGCGAAAGCCTCACGCTCTTTCAGTCGCAACGCTACCCGAAGAAGATAGCTGAAGCACAAACAGAACTCGCGCTTTGTTATTGGTGCACCGGCGAATTGAATGAAGCCCGCGATCTACTTAATGAAGCACTCTCGCGCTTGCCTACGGATAACGAAGTAAAGGCGAAAGCCGTCTTGAGAACGGGAATTATTGAATGCGAGGCTGCAAGTTACGCCAAAGCATTACGCATTCTCACGAAGCACGCGCCCTTGTTTGAAAAGACCAACATTGCGACGCTGAGGGGTAGTTATCACCTTGCGCTCGGAACAGTGTTGAGGCATCTATTCGAAGCGAAGCCGCAAAGCGACTATCTTGATAGGGCGTTGATTGAGTATGCGGCTGCGCGTTATCACTATGAGCGGGCACAACACAAACCGTACTTAGCCTATGTCGAGAATCAACTTGGCTTGGTCTACTTCACCATCAACCGCTGCGAAGAAGCACATCAGCACCTGGACCGCGCACGGCGGATCTTTGCGAGGCTAGGAGACGCAGGAACCGCCGCGCAAGTTGACGAAACTCGGGCCAGCGTCTTTCTGAAACAGGGCCGCATCAAAGAAGCTGAAGAAGCCGCACGAGCGGCAGTGCGCAATCAGGAAAAGACTGGCAGGCACGCGCTCTTGGCTGAGGCTCTAATCACTCATGGCAGGGCGTTGGCGCGTCTGAAGAGATACGGCGCAGCGTTGTTTGCGTTTCGGCGCGCTTTTGACCTTTCAGAATTGACAGGCAGTAGTACTCAGGTATCAGAAGCCGCGATCGCCACGCTGCGAGAGATCGGCGAGCACCTGGCGGCAATAGAAGAGGAGCTTGTTCTTCCCGGTCGCGGATTGAGTAACGTAAAAGAATCAATAGAACGTGACGTGATCAAGCTTGCTCTGGAACAGGCGCACGGCAGTGTGACTATCGCCGCCCGCAATCTCGGAATCTCGTTTCAAGCGTTGACCTACATGCTGAACACAAGACACAAAGACTTGCTCAAGTATCGGACGCCAGCCCGGCGCCGCCAACGGAAACATCAGGCCTAACGGAAGTGGAATAAGATTCCGACAGGTGTCGGAATCTTATTCCTTGCCTTCTCCCAAAGGAATAACTACCGAATTATCCGGCCCGTCGCCGTTTACTGAGACATACCGCCGGCCTAGTCCGAGCTGTCGCAGCTTGTGCTGGAGCGACTGCCGGTGCATGTCGAGAATCTCGGCCGCGCGGGTCACGTTGCCGTGTGTGTGTTCCAGACAACGCGAAATGTAGCGGCGCTCAAACTCCCGCCGATCCTCGCGAAAATCAGCCGTAAACGGCACGCGCAAACCGTCGCTCTCGTCGCCGTCTTCAGACACCGTGCTCAACGGCAACCCGGCCGTAATCTCATCCGGTAAATCTCGCGGCGTGATCTCGTCATTCTCCGCCATGATCACGGCGCGATCGATCGTGTTTTTCAACTCGCGCACATTACCCGGCCAGGCGTATTCAAGCAAGCGCTTCAACGTTCCCTGGCTGAGACCGCGCTCGGGTAAATCGTAACGCTCCCCGGCGAGCCGCACAAATGTCTCGGCCAGCAGCGGAATGTCTTCGCGCCGTTCGCGCAACGGCGGAATGTCCACTGTCACCACGCGCAAACGATAGAACAGGTCCGCGCGAAAGTTACCGTTGTTGATTTCCTGTTCGAGCGGACGATGCGTGGCGCTGACGATCCGCACGTCGACAGGGATCGTTTCATTTGCGCCGAGCCGTTCGATGCGGCGTTCTTCCAACGCGCGCAACAGTTTCGCTTGCACGTTGGCGCTCATGTCGCCGATCTCGTCGAGAAACAACGTGCCGCTGTCGGCCTGCTCGAATTTCCCTTCCCGACGTGCTGCGGCGCCTGTAAATGCGCCCTTTTCATGACCAAACAGCTCCGACTCGATCAGCTCGGAAGGCAGCGCCGCGCAGTTCACTGCGACGAATGAACCATTGCGCCGCACGTTGTTTCTTTCGTGCAGCTCTCGCGCAACGAGTTCTTTTCCCGTTCCCGATTCGCCACGTACGAGCACGGTCGCGTCAGTCTCCGCGACTTTGTCGATCATGCTGCGCACGCGTTGCATCGCTTGCGAGTTTCCGATCAACGCGCCGCGTTGCGAACGCTCAACTTCAATGCGCCGCCGCAACGAGTAATTTTCGCGGCGTAGTTGAAGTGTCTCCGCGGCGTTCTTTACGACCAACCGCAGATCGTCGACCTCAAAAGGTTTGGAAAGATAATCGTGGGCGCCTGCTTTAACAGCTTCGACGGCCATTCGTTCAGACCCGTGTGCGGTGACGATGATTACCAGGGGCGCGTTACCGTTTCCGTTTTTGACTTCGCGCAGGAAATCGAGACCGCTGAGTCCTGGGAGGTTTACGTCAAGCAGCAGGAGGTCTGCTTCGTTTTGTTTGAGGAGAGCCCGGGCGGCTTCGGCGGAACCTGCTTCGGTGATGTTGTAACCGAGGGTGGTCAGAGCCCGCCGCATGCCGTAACGAGCGGCTTCTTCGTCGTCAACAATCATTAATCTCAACGCGTCTTTTCTCACTTCCGGTAAGTTTAGAGCCTTCACTCGCGAAATCCCTAGCGCGTTGTGTGCCACAGACAAGATAGGTGAGTCGCATCTATCTTGTCTGTCATGGGAAGATAGGGATTTCCTGTCAACGTTTGTAGGACAGACTTTGTTGTCTGTCGGTTCGGGCACAGGCCCGAATGCCTGTGCTACTTCGAGGTCCGTTTGGCTGATAGGACCAGGATGATGGCGTCGCCGGATGGGCCAACGTTCAACGTGCCGACGACCACGGGTTCGTTTTCCCGCATGCTGATGTCCGTGGACAAGCTCGTGCCTTCGAAACTGAAGCTTGGCGGTGCGGGATTGTTAGTTGCAACGGCAAGGCTGGTTATCACTGGAATCGTGGCGCTGAACGAGAAACCCGTTACCTGCACCACTGATTGTCCTTCGGCGTTTCGCGCGAGCCGGATCTGTCGGAGTTTGAACGCACTCCGCGTCGCTTGCGGCAACGAACCCATTTTTGAAGCTAACGGGGCGCCAATCCAATTGAGATCGAGCTTTCCTTCGTTCTTTACTCGATTGACCAACGTGGCCGTCAGCCGATAATTCTTGAACGGCAACGTGCCGCGTAGTTCTTTAACGACCTGGTCGAGTGAAGCCGGAAGTTTAGAGTCGTTGATCTCTTCGTTTGTTCCCAGGATCAGGTAGAGCTGCGTTTCGAGGTTGGTATTGTCCTCTTTGGCTTCGGTTTGAGTTGATTGGGCTTGAGCGCCACAAACAATGAACAGTGTGAGCAGAATAAGGCTGAGAACTTTACGATGCATTCCGGTTTCTCCTTCAGTGCAAAATCGGGCCGCCGGATAACACGCAACTACAGTCGTAAAGTTCCCACAGTTGTTGGAAGTTTTGCCACAAGCAGCACAAATACGTTAGTCACGCGACGAGATGCAGAGGTAGACGAAGATGAAAAACAGCGCCGCGGCCATTGTTCGCGGAGCCGAGTGAAGCCGAGCCTCCGACCTCCTGCAAACGCTTGCGAACGATGGCGAGACCGAGGCCGGTGCCGCGTTGGCGGGTTGTAAAAAACGGCTCCCAAATGCGTTCGCGAAGGTCCGGCGGCACACCCGCGCCTGTGTCTTCAACGGTGATCGCGAGCTCGCCGTCTGCGGCATCGACGGCGAGGTTCACACGTCCACCGGCAGGTGTCGCTTGCAAAGCATTCAGGACCAGATTCGACACCGCATCACGCACTGCGGAGACGCACTTTCCGGATAACGTCGTGTCCGATCTAATCTCGCACTCGAGCCTGATTCCCTGCTCGCGTGCGTTTGCGCGAAACAGATCGATCACTGAGTGCAGCAACTCATCGACGCCCAGCGGCTGTTCGGCCGCACTTTCCTTACGCGCAAAACTCAGTAATTGCGTGACGCTCTGACTCAAACGATCCGTTTCACCAACGATCAAACGCAGATCGCGTTCGTATTCGTGGTTGAGCTGTTCGTCTTCGCGCATCACTTGCGCGATCGACTTGATCGCCGACAACGGATTCTTGATTTCGTGGGCCACTGTCGCGGCCATGCGGCCGAGCGAAGCGAGACGTTCGCGTTCGGCGAGCTCGCGTTCGAGCCGCAGGTTTTCTTCGAGCAGCCGCGAATCGTCGATCGCGATCGCGACCTGGCCCGCGAGCAGTTCCATCACCGAGCGTACATCGGTAGTTAAGGTCGCTGACGAAGCATCGACAGCAAGGAAGCCCTCGATCTTCTCTTCGCGGCGCATCGGATACGCGATCTTGAAACCGTGTTCCGTCAAAAGTGGTTCATCTTCCACTGGTTCCCAACCGTTTGCTTGTGAGAGTTCGAGAGTCTCTTTCACCCACGGATTTGAAACGTCGGTGAAGATGTTCAACTTACGTAAGCCAAGCGCCTGCGTGGTTCGCTCTTCAACGAAGTGCAGCAGGTCGGCCAGATCTTTGTACTGCCCGGCATACGCGCCGATACGCGAAACGATCTCTTTGTAGAGCGCCGCTTCGCGTTCGAAGAGTTTGTGGAAACGCTGGACCAGCCAGCCGCGCAACGGCGCCGCAAGTAAAGCGAGCGCGAGAATCAGAAGCGCTTCAACCAGTCCCGGCCTGACGCCGTATCGCTGCGTTATCCAGTCGCCGATGGTGCGTATGCCAAACACGTAAACGGTGAGCACCACCGTCGCAAACGTCACCACGACGAGGCTCCTTTCGATGATGATCTCGAGATAGCGATAACGGTAGATGTAATACGCCAGCAGCATTGAAGGCAGCAGCGAGCCGAGATTGGCGATGGTCCGGAGATACGTGCCGGCAACAGTTCCCTGCCAGAGTTCGAATCCGAGCGCCAAAAAGATCACGACGCCGACGCCGATGAACGACGCGGCGAGCGTGCGCATGATCCGTTTCTCGCTCCGATTGCTACTCCTGCGCGCTATCAACAGTTCAGTCAACGCGATCAGCCCGAGCACGTACGCAATCCAGAACGCGAACGGAATCACAAACCGCGACAGCTTCACGAGCATCGGCGCGTAGTCGCCGGTCCAGAGTAACGGCACCGTCACGAGTAGAAAGATCGTGGGAACGTAAGAGAGATAAACCCGGACGCGTTCGCTGCGGTTGAGATCGCGTCCGTGCGCGTTGGCCCAGAGGTGCAGGTGAACGTGAAGCAGCAGCGAGTAAGCGAAAGTGATACTGGTGACGGCGATCGTGTCGGCAAGACGTAGCAGTGTGGTCCAGGTGTCGGGACCGAGATCGAACAGACCGTGTAGTGTGATTACGAGATTGCTGGTGTGCCAACCGCCCATCGTGAGCGCCAGCGCGGCGAGCAGTCGTTCGAGCGGCGAGAGTTTGCTGCGGTGAAGGACGAGCTGCACCGCCATCCACAAAGGCAGCAGTGCGCCGACGCTATACCCGATGACCTGTAGTATTTCGAGCGGATCGAGTGGGAACATTCTTGGAAGCCACAAAGAGGCACAAAAGGCTCAAAACCTTCTTGTTTCTCTAGTGCTTCTTTGTGGCTCAGTTTGCCGCCGTGCTCTTGGGCGACGGCGACGTAAATGTAATTTCAACGCGGCGGTTTTTGGTTCTATTCGCCACAGTCGTGTTTGGCGCCAACGGGTTCGACGCGCCCATGCCGTTGGCTTGAATACGCATGGGATCGACGCCCGCTGACTGGAAGCGATCGGACAACACGCGCGCACGTTCCTGCGTGAGCTGTTGCAACGAAACCTCGTCGCCCTTGTTGTCGGTGTAGGCTTCGATCAGGATTTGATAGTCAGGATTACTCGCCAGTAGCGCAGCGAGCGGTTCAAGGTTCGCCGCCGCAGTTGGAGACAGCGTGGCTTGGCGTGCGTTGCTCCAGATCTTCTCCGGCAGGATCAAACGAAAGCCGCTGGAGGTCTCTTTAACAGAACCGTACTTCGCCAGCGTCGCTTTCAAATTGGCTTCCGCGTTGCGGCGCTCAACCGCAAGACGCTCGGCTTCGACGCGCGCAGTCTCGGCCTGCTTCTCGCCTTCATATCTCGCGGCCTTGAGTTTTGCCGCTTCACCTTCAGTTCGCAGCACCTGATTCTCGTCGCGCAGCCGTGCGATCTCGACACGCTTTTCACGCAACTGATCGTTTGCTGAACCGAGATCGCGTTCGGCAAGTTCACGTGCGCGTTGTTCCTTTTCCAACGAAGTGCGAAGCTGGGCCACCTGGCGTTCCAACTCATCCGCATTTTTCTCCGCGGCACGAACTGCATCATCACGACGGCGAATCTCATCACGATTCTTCCGCGCCACGCGTCTCACGCCCGCGACTTCCTCAGCGTGTACACCGGCCGACGTGGCCTTTCTTGCCTCGATGTCTACTTCCGCGACCGGCTGGCCCAAACGCCACGCCTTCTCTGCACTCTGCAACTGATCTTCAGCGGCTTGCAGTTCGTCAGGTGCATCCTGCGAAGCGCCCGCGTACTTCGCGAGGTTCACGGCTTGTCGTGCGCCAAGCAACGAAACCGGAGTCTCGCGATAATCGCGATCCGCGATCTCGGGAACGTTCACATTGCGGAAATAGTCACTGGAGTTGCCGATGTAACGAACGTCGACTGTTTCGACCGTGCTGCCGTTCGGCCGTTGCGGCGGGAGATTTTCCATCACCACCATCTTGCTCGGCACTTTCATCAGGAAGTGTGGCTCGGCGGTGAGAATCAACGCGAACGTCTGCAACGGCGTAGTGACGTCGAGCTTCGAGTCGACAAACATACTGCCGCCACGTTTGATCTCGCCGAGATTGTCGACCTGGCCGTTAGGAGAGATTGCCCAGAGAACGTAAGTCGTGTAAATGCCGCCGAGTTCGGAAGCGCGTGGCAGATCGTCGATCTTCAGTTCGACCCGCGTGCCGCGGCGTCCCGCGCGTCTGACCTTGGCCTCGCCTTTCAAACGCGGCAATAGCGTCGTACCGCGAAACTTCACCGTCACCGTTTCGTCCAACGGGTAGGTAATCGCGACAGTTTTTCGTTCAACGTCCTGTTGCGCCACGGCTGTGGCCACAGACAACAACCCGATAACGAACAGAGAAAGAAGGCGCTTATAAAGGGAACTTGTGGTCATGGCAGCAATCTCCTGGTGCTCTTGATGCCGTAAATACGCGCATTGTTGCCGAAGGACAGGGTTAGGTCAAGACAGTTTAGCTACGAATTTCACGGGGAGACGCTGATCTATTTACGATGACGAAGTGCGTCCTTAGTCTTGCGGTAGGCTGCGATCTGGATCACGAGCACTGAAATTCCCGACAGCAGCAGGAGATGGATCCAGCCTGCCGGGCGAAAGAGCAACATGATGAGCCAGCCAACTAACAGGCCCGATCCGATCCACCACAGCATCAGGGAATCTCGTTCAGCTTATAACCAACACCACGCACGGTCAGCACGTAGCGCGGGTTCTTCGGATCGGCTTCAAGCTTCTTTCGCAAACGATTGATGTGCGGATCGATATTTCGTTGATACCCCTCGTAATCAGTGCTCCAAACGCGATCCAGCAACGCATTGCGCGACCAGGCGCGGCCCGGCTCTGACGCCAGCAGTTCGAGAATCTGAAACTCGAGCGGCGTGAGATCGACGCGGTAGCCGTTGCGAATCACTTCGTGACGCCGCTTATCGATCACCAAATCGCCGACTTCGATTCGTTCGCCGTCCTGCTCCTGCGGGGCTGAACCACCGCGACGCAGTAACGCCTCGACGCGATATTCGAGTTCGCGCGGGCTAAACGGCTTCGCGAGATAATCGTCGGCGCCTGCTTCGAACCCGGCGACTTTGTCGTCGAGCGCATCATGCGCTGTCAGAAACAATGCCGGCGTTTGAATCCCGCGGTCGCGAACACGTTTCAGCAGTTCGAGACCGGACATTCCCGGCATCGACACGTCCAGAATAAAGCAATCAAATCTTCCCGCGATTGCGGCTTCGAGAGCCGCCATTCCGCTTTCTCGTTCTTCAACTGTGAAGCCGAGCCGGCGGAAGTACTCCGCGAGAAGGAGTTTCATGTCCGTATCGTCATCTGCGATCAGAAGACGCTTGCCTGCATATTTGTTGTTTGGTGGTGCTTGCTGTGCCAAATGTCTGCCCTGTCGGTAGGGATTGTAATAGTGCTTCAGATCGACGGCAAATTATAACTCAAACTCACGCAGACTCATTCGCGCGGAGTCGCGTGAGGGGGACCCAGGTACTATTCAGATCTGGCAAATCGGTCAGCCTTGACGCAAATCAGCGGGGGTAAGTATAGTTCCTCTTTAGATTTATGGACCTTCTTCTACCTTCCTTATAGCAACTGTGAAGAGACTTTAGCAACCAGAGATGCGTGATTTTCGCCGCCTGTTAAAGTATTTAAGACCTCACTGGCCAGTCTTTGCAGTCGCGACTTTCGCAATGGTGTTCGTCGGTTTGCTCGAAAGCGCGACCGGCGCGTTGATTGTACCAATATTTGATCAGGCTTTGGCGCCGGGAGCCAGTCAGCGCACCGCAACGCTGTTTGGATTGCAGAACCTCATACCGCAGGCGCCGTTTGAAGCGTGGAAGATGATCGCGATTCTGCTGGTCATTTTCACAGTTGCAAAAGGTATCGCGGAGTATTTGTCGACCTACCTGATGGCGCGCATCGGGCAATCAGCAGTGCTCAAACTGCGGCAGGACTTGTACGATCACCTGTTGGACCAATCGGCCACTTTCTTCGAACGTCATCGCACTAACTACCTTGTTTCAAGGTTGGTCACAAGTGCGGCCGCAATCGAGACGGCGATTACCGCCACGGTTCGAGACATGCTGCGCGAGACTTTTACCTTAGTCGCGTTTTTAGCAGCGTCTTTTTATTACAACTGGCGTTTGACGCTCGGCTCGCTCGTAATTGCGCCGATTATCGGGTTGCTTACGGCGAAGTTTGGCAAGGCGCTGCGCAACCTTGCGCGCGAGAGTTTTGAAGGCAGTAAAGAATTAACCGACACCGCGCAGGAAGCGCTCGCGAATCATGGGATCGTTAAAGCTTATCGTGCGGAGAAACGTGAAGCGGCTCGTTTTACGAAAGTAGCGAAACGGATCGTGCGCGCTAACCTGCGTAGTGCGAGCATCGCCGGTGCGTCGCCGCCGACAATCGAGCTGATCGGAATTCTTTTCGTAGTGTTGCTGCTCTTCTTCGGCCAGCAGGAGATCATGGCCGGGCGGATGAACGCCGCGCAGTTTGTCACGTTCCTATTCTTTCTGTTTCGCAGTTACGATCCGATGCGCAAGCTTTCGCGGCTGCAAAACAGTATGGAACAGGCGCTCGCCGCTGCTCATCACGTGTTCGAAGTGCTGGACGAACACGCAGAGATAAAGCAAAAGCCCGGCGCTGGTTCCCTGCCGCCGTTGCAACGTGAGATTGAACTGCGCAACGTTTCGTTTGGCTATGCGAACGAGTCGCGCTCGGTGTTGCACGACGTAAACCTGAAGATCAAAGCGGGAACGATGGTTGCGCTCGTCGGCGAGTCGGGTGGTGGAAAGTCGACGTTGACGAAGCTGTTGCCTCGTTTTCACGACCCGAGTTCCGGCGCGGTGTTGTGGGATGGAATCGATCTGCGTGACGCATCGATCGCGAGTCTTCGTCAACAGATCGCTTTGGTGACGCAGGAGACGGTGCTCTTCAACGACACCATTCGTCACAACATCGCTTACGGCAAACCCGAAGCGACAGACATCGAGATCGAAGAGGCCGCGCTGATCGCCTTCGCACACGACTTCATTCGCGAAATGCCTGACAAGTACGATACGATTGTCGGCGAGCGCGGCGCTTTTCTTTCCGGCGGTCAACGCCAACGACTGGCCATTGCTCGCGCGATTCTGGTAAATGCCCCCGTTTTGATTTTGGACGAGGCGACCTCCGCGCTCGACGCCGAGTCGGAACGCCTGGTGCAGCGGGCCATTGCCAACCTCGTCCGCAACCGTACGACGATCGTGATCGCTCACCGCCTCTCAACCGTGCGTCGCGCAGACGTAATCGTGGTGATGGAAGCCGGACGCATTATCGAAATGGGCACCCATACCGAATTGCTGGCCCGGGGCGGGCAATACCGCAAGCTTTACGAGCTTCAATTTTCTGATGAAGAGGATCTTGTAACTCAGCAATAAGTCTATAGGCCCTATAAGACCTATATTTCTTGAAAAACATGAAATCAATGACCGGATACGGCAAAGCGATGGTGGCGGGCGACGACTTCTCCGTCTCTGTCGACCTGAAGACCGTCAACAATAGGTTTCTCGACATTCACCTCCGCGTAGGCGCCGAACTGGCGTCACTCGAACCCGCCATCAAAAAACGGATCACTTCGCGTTTGACACGCGGCCGCGTAGACGTCAGCGTAAGTGTCGAACGTACGGCCCAGATGGTCTATGAACTCAACCGGCCGCTCATCGCCGGTTACGTCAACGCGTTGAAGCAACTCCAGCAGGACTTCGACATCGGCGGCGAGTTGGACATCAACGTACTCGCGCGTATTCCCGGCGCATTGCAACCTGCGCGTAACGGCATCGACGAACGTATCGTCACTGCGCTCGACGCCGCGGTGGACCAGGCGTTGGACGAACTCGAACGCATGCGCGAGCAGGAAGGCGAAGCCCTCAAAAACGAACTGCGCGATCGCGTGAGAAAGATCGAGTCAGCCGTGCCGACAATCGAAGCGGCTGCTGCCGGACTCGCGGAAGCTTATCGCGTGCGTTTACAAAAACGGATCGGCGAGTTGCTCAATCGTGGCGGACAAGTGGTGGAGATCGATCCGGCGCGCTTGGCCCAGGAAGTTGCTTATCTCGCGGATCGCAGTGACGTCAGCGAGGAAATGGTGCGTTTGCGCAGTCACCTCGCGCAGTTTCAGGAAGCGCTCGATGCGCCCGGCGAAACGGGAAAGATGCTCGACTTTCTTTTGCAGGAACTGAACCGTGAAGCAAACACCACGCTTTCCAAATCGACTGATTTGGTAATTAAAGAGGCGGGGCTGGCGATAAAAGCAGAGGTCGAAAAACTCCGCGAGCAGGTTCAGAATGTCGAGTAAGGTGCAAACAGCGACTCAAGTGAGAAAGTCCATCGGATGCAGGGGAACACTATTCGTCGTCAGCTCACCTTCCGGGGGCGGAAAGGGCACGATCATCCGCGAGGTCTTGGACGTAGTGCCAAATCTTAGCTATTCTGTGTCGTTTACAACTCGTGCGCCACGCCCGAATGAGCTTAATGGCCGCGAGTATTTCTTTATCAGCCCGGAAGTTTTTCACGAGATGGTGGCCTCGGGCGAGTTTCTGGAGTGGGCGTGTGTCCACGGAAACTATTACGGCACGGCGAAGCAGCAGGTCGCGGAAGAGACTGCCGCGGGCGTCGATATTGTTTTGGAAGTTGATGTTCAGGGCGCTGCAAGTGTGCGCCAGTTGTTGTTGGACTCGGTGAGCATTTTTATTTTGCCGCCGTCTTATGAAGTTCTTAAGGAACGGCTGATCGCGCGGGGCACGGATTCGCCCGAGGAGCTTGCGGTCAGGTTGCGCAACGCGCCGGAAGAGTTGCGCCAGTATTCAGCTTTCGATTACGTGATTATTAACGACGAAGTGGACCGCGCCGCGGCGCAACTCGCTTCGATCATTTACGCCGAGCGGGCTCGTTGTGTGCGTCAGGAAAATCTGGTGCGCGAAGTTATCGAGAAGTTCAAGCCGGCTGAAAATTAAATTGCACTGATACGAAGAGAAGGAGCAATCGAGTGGCGACAACGACAGAGTTGGTTGAGAATGAGATGGAAGCGTCTGGAGCACCGGAAGTAGATTCGAAATATCGCCTCATCATCCTCGCAGCAAAACGCAGCAAGCAGTTACAACGCGGCGCAAACCCGCGCATCGACATCGATCCGCAGAAACACAAACCGACGCGCATCGCGCTCGAGGAAGTCATCCGCGGCCGGGTCCATTTCGACATCAAGCAAGAGGATCCGAAGGCCGCTCACTAGCCACAAAAAGGCACAAAAATTTTGTGCTTCATTGTGGCTCACATCCCTTTGTAATCAGGACCGCCGCCGCCTTCGGGTGTGACCCAGTTGATGATCTGATAGGGGTCCATGATGTCGCAGGTTTTGCAGTGTACGCAGTTTGAGAAGTTGATCTGCAAACGCCGCTTGCCGTTCGCGCCGTCATCCACCATTTCATAAACCGCCGCCGGGCAGAAACGCTGGCACGGGTTTCCGTATTCCTCAGCACAACGCGTAGAGCAGATGTTCGTATCGAGCACGTGCAGGTGCGCGGGCTGATCTTCGTCATGGCCCACCGCGGCGTGGTATACGTCGGTTAGTTTGTTGAAAGTCGTCTTGCCGTCAAAGCGCAAGCCGTTGTAACGCTGCTCGATCTGGTCCCCGCGATAGCCGTACGCGGAAAGCTTCTTCATATCGAGATGTCCGGCATGCCCGCGATCGCGATCGAAAATCCCCCACGCACGCCCGCCAGTGAAGAACTGCAATCCCGTATTGAACAGGGCGAGCCAGCGGCCGTGTTTCCATCCCACGTGGAAGTTTCGCACTTTGCGCAACTCCGGAATGATGTAACTCTCGTTCACGACCTGCTCGTAACGTTGTAACTGCTTCGCCGAATAATCTTCCGCTTTCAATGCCTCAAGGATCGTTTCCGCTGCGAGCATACCGCTCTTGATCGCCGAGTGAATCCCTTTCAACCGTTGCGCGTTAAGAAACCCGGCGCAATCGCCGACGAGCAACACACCGTCAGCATACGTGCGCGGCATCGCGAAGTAACCGCCCGCGGCGATCGTCTTCGCGCCGTAGCGGATCATCTTCCCGCCTTCGAGCAGCTTCGCGATGTACGGATGCGTCTTGAACAGTTGAAACTCGGCGTGCGGATCGATCAGCGGATCTTTGTAGTCGAGCCCGGTAACGTAACCGATGTTCAGCACGCGATTCTGCATGCCGTAAATCCAGCCGCCGCCGTAAGTCTGTGAGTCTGACGGAAACCCGAGCGTGTGCGTGACGCGCCCGGCGGGATAGCGATCGTCCGGCAACTCCCACAACTCTTTCACGCCGATGCTGTAAACCTGCGGATCGCGTCCTTCTGCGAGTCCGAGACGTTCTATGAGTTGTTTAGTTAGCGAGCCGCGCGGACCTTCGCCGAGCACGGTGACTTTCGCACGCAAATCGACACCGGGTTCGAAGTTCGCTTTCTGCTTCCCCTCCTTGTCAATGCCTTTATCGCCGGTGCGCACGCCGAGCACGCGATCGTTTTCGTCGTAAAGCAGATCCGCGCCGGGAAACTCCGGAAAAATATTCACGCCCGCTTCTTCACACTTCTCGCCGAGCCACGCGGTCAAACGGTTCAAGGAAACGATGTAGTAGCCGTGGTTCTTCAGTGGCGGTGGCGTGATCGGCGAACGGATCGCGCGTTTGGGTGTGAGATAAAGAAAGTGATCTTCGTTAACAGGCGACTCGAGCGGCGCGCCTTGTTCGACAAAATCCGGGATCAGTTCTTTGAGCGCGCGCGGATCCATGACCGCGCCCGAAAGGATGTGCGCGCCGACCGCTGAGCCCTTTTCAATAATCGCGATCTCGATTTCGAGATTGTTCTGTTTGGCCAGACGGGCAAGGTGAAAGGCGCCGCTGAGGTTCGCCGGTCCGGCGCCGACGAATACTACGTCGAAGTCCAATGTCTCACGTTCCATAAGCGAGCAAGTATAACGAAATCCGTGTGAACTCTGTAATGCGTGGTGTAAACTCTTGCGAAACTTCGATGCGACTCGTACTGATCATCATTCTGTTACCGATCCTGCTCGCGCTGTTTGCTCCGGCGAGGACGACGCAGCCGGAGGTATTTCTTTGGGCGTGGGAGCGGCCCGAGGATCTCACCTTCATCAATCCGCAAAAAACAGGGGTCGCATTTCTGGCGAAAACTATCTATTTGCGCGGTGATAAAGTCGTCGTAAGGCCACGATTACAGCCTTTGAAAGTTACACCTGGCACCAAACTCGTTGCCGTAGTCAGGATCGAAACTGACAGGGTCAACACCCCCACGCTTTCGTCTCTCCAAGCTCAACAAACTGCAACCGAGATCCGCAATTCATCCGTGTCATCTGTGGTCCAAATAGACTTCGACGCCAAAGTCTCTGAAAGAAACTTTTATCGTTCATTATTACAAGAAGTTCGTCAGCAACTCCCTGCGTCGACCAAACTGTCAATCACCGCGCTCGCTTCGTGGTGCGCCGGCGACGACTGGCTGCACGATCTTCCGATCGACGAAGCCGTGCCGATGCTCTTCCGTCTCGGCGTGGACCAGCGTCAATTTCAACGCCGGCTCGAAACAGGCCAGCCGTTTGAATCGCGCCAATGCCAAAACGCAGCGGGTGTTTCGACAGACGAACCGGTCACCGCGCCCACGGTCGATCGTCTTTACATTTTCAATCCCCAATCATGGTCCAAAAATTCCTTCGCTACTGCTATGGAGACTTACCAAAGATGAGTCGCGCGCGTTTTTATCCCCTCGTCGCAGTCCTGCTTGCGTTTGTGCTGTTGTTCACGGCCACGCCGCCCGCACGTGCGTGTGGTCCATTCATGGTTGACGCCATCTTTGTTCACACGGTTCATCCCGGATACCCGATGGACAGGTTTGCAGCAGGCAAGATCGGTGTCGTGCAGCCGACCTACGCGCGTTCTTATCTTTACGTTGCGTATCGTTATCTTTCGGGATCGAGCTTCACGCCCGACGAACAGAAAGCATTGACTTCACTGTGGAAAGATCGGCTGGAGTTCGGCTGGTCGGCAGGCGATGAAGATTGGCTGAAGCCGTGGCTGGAAGCGCGTAAGAAAGTCGTCGCTCAGGATCCAGCCCCAATATCTGTGTATCGCAGCCGCGAAAAGCCAAACGATTACGACGCTTACTTGAATTGCCAGAAAGATTCTTTCGACACGGCAATAACAACACTCAACGAACGAATCGCAAAGTACGGCGCTGATAGTGCGAATGTGAAAACGTGGCTCGAAGCGCAGGATCAGGTTTTTAGTAACTGCGGCGGTGGAAGCTTCATTCCAGCGGAGCTTCCGGCCGATGCCGACGCGTTGCTGCGCGCCGATCGCGCTTATCAGATTGCGGCGGCAAATTTTTACTCGACGAATTTGGACGAAGCTCAGAAACGTTTCGCATCGATCGCTAACGATAGCGCTTCGCCCTGGCGACAGAATTCCGTCTATCTCGTTGCACGGACACTCGCCCGTAAAGGCAGTCTCGGACCGCCGGAACAGAAACAGGAATCATTGAGCGCCGCTGAAGCGCAATTGCGAAAGATCCTCGCGGACAAGAGTCTCAGTTCGCTGCACGCCGCTTCAGCGCGGTTGTTGAATCTCGTGCGTCTGCGCGCGCACCCGGAAGAGCGTCTAAACGAGCTGGCCCAAACGCTCAGTACGAAAACAAACAACTCGAATTTGAAACAAGACCTTTGGGACTATACGGTTCTGTTGGATGGCTATTTAGAAACGGATGAAGAGGCGGAAACGACGACAGCGCCTGCGATCCCGAAGGGTGAAGATCTGACGGATTGGATCGCTACCATCCAGGATACGAGTCAGGCGGCGGAGGATCATGCCATCTCTCGGTGGCAATCGAGTCGTTCAAATCAGTGGCTAATCGCTTCACTGAGTCTCATCAATGGGCAACACGCGAAGGCAAACGAGCTGCTCGCAGAAGCATTGAAAGTAAACACACGCTCAGCCGCGTTTCCTGCCGCACGCTATCACGCGATTCGTTTGCT
>DATELP010000239.1:0-20531 GCA_035276425.1 Pyrinomonadaceae bacterium | reverse complement strand
AAGAAGATCGTGCGGATGGTGCGCGAAGCGGGCGCGAAAGAGATTCACGTGCGGATCAGTTGTCCACCGACGATCAGCCCGTGTTATTACGGCGTCGACACGCCGAACAAGTCGGAACTGATCGCGGCGAACATGTCGGTCGAGGAGATTCGCAAGTTCATCGAGGCCGACTCGCTTGGTTATCTTTCGCTCGAGGGCATGATCGCCGCGACGGGCGTGAGTCCCGATTCGTCGTGTGTCGCTTGTTGGAATGGAAAATACCCGACCCGCATCACGCGCGAAGCGGAGACGATGTGGGAACGCGAGCACGAGTCAGTGACCGCGGAAAGTTAAGCCACAGATTACACAGATGGGACGAGCTACCCGAGGTTGTGGTTGTGCGATTGCCGTGCTTGTGTTGGTGATCGCTGCCGCCAGTTTCGTCACCTGGAAATTTATTTTGCCGTGGTGGCGTTTGCAACCGCCGCCGGCGTCGGGTGGTGAACTGACGGTTCGCGTGCTCGACGTTGGTCCAATCAACGGCGACTCGATCCTCATCACCGGGCCAACCGGCAAGACGGCGCTGATCGACGCCGGCGACACGACCAAAGGCAAAGCGGTCGTCGATGCGCTGAAGCGCAACAACATTCAGCAACTCGATTATTTCATCGCCACGCATCCGCATCCGGACCACATCGGCGGCAGTGCAGAAGTTTTCAAAGCAGTGAAAGTTTTGAACGTGATCGACAACGGTCAGGGGCCGAATTTGCCGTCCGTGCCATCCGTCAAATCCGTGGCAAAAAAACCGGTTTCACTAAGCAAATTTTACGACGACTACAAAGCCGCGGTCAGTGCGAGCGGCGCGCAATACGCCACCGCACGACCGGGCACGAAATACGATCTCGGCGGCGGCGCGTTAATCATGGTGCTCGCACCGTCTGAACCGGTCTTCACCAAAGATCAAATGCGCACTGGCGGAAACGAACCAAACGCAAACTCGATCGTGCTGCGTTTGGATTACGGAAAGTTTTCAATGCTCCTGGCGGGCGACGCGGAAGAGCAGACCGAGCACCGCTTGATGACCAAAGAGTTGGACCTGCAAACGCGCGTGTTGAAGGTGGGCCATCACGGATCAAAGTACGCTTCGTCGGGAGATTTCCTGCAGCGCGTGAAACCGGAGATCGCGATCGTTTCGTGCGGTGCGTGGAATCGGTATGGACATCCCGCGCAGTCGGTGCTGGATCGTTTGAAGGCGGCGAACGTTAAACTCTATCGCACGGATCTGCACGGCGAGATCACAATTACGAGTCGCGGCGGTGCCGATGACATCAAGGTGCAAGCAGCGAAAGAACCGACGGAAGACGCGTGGGAAGGCCGCGTCGCGCAGAAAGACGATTCAACGCGGTCCGGGTTCATTGCGTACGGCGATTTTGGACCACCGCCGCGGCCTAAGAAGAAGGAGCGTTAGAACTGGAGCTTTGTACTTTGTTCTTTGTAACTGGCCTAGCGCACAAGCACAAAGAACAAAGTTCCAAGCACAAAGAACAAAGCTCATGAGACCAATCTCCTACAGCGACGCTGGTGTTGACATCGACGCGGCCACGCGCGCGACCGATCGAATCAAAGAACTCGCGCGCGCGACATTCAACGAGCGCACGCTTTCCGAAATCGGTAGCTTCGGCGGCATGTTCGACGGCGCTTTTCCGAACCTATCGCAACCCGTGCTGGTTGCTTCGGCTGACGGTGTTGGCACGAAGCTCAAGATCGCGTTTGCGACTGGAGTTCACAACACGGTCGGACGCGATCTCGTCAATCACTGCGTCAACGACATACTCGTGCAGGGCGCGCGGCCGTTGTTCTTTCTGGATTACATCGCGACGGGGAAGTTGTCGCCCGAAGTGGTTGCGAGTGTGGTCGAGGGCGTGGCGACCGGTTGTCGTGAAAATGGTTGCGTGTTGCTGGGCGGCGAGACGGCAGAGATGCCGGGGTTCTATGGTGAAGGCGAATACGACATTGCGGGATTCATCGTCGGCGTTGTCGATCGACTGAAGATCATCGACGGAAAAGCGATCGTGCCGGGAGATGTTTTGTTAGCACTGCCTTCGGTGGGTTTGCACACGAACGGTTATTCGCTAGCACGTAAACTCTTTTTCGAAGTCGCAGGTTACGCGCCCGAAACGCAGGTTCCCGAGTTGGGAATGACCGCAGGCGAAGCGTTGTTACAACCGCACGTCAGTTATCTGCGGCCGCTCAACGAGTTGCTCGATCGCGGCGTGATCAAAGGGTTGGCCCACATCACGGGCGGCGGACTCATCGACAACATTCCGCGCATCCTTCCCGAAGGAACGGCGGTGCAAATCGAGCCGGGCACGTGGCCTGTGTTGCCGGTTTTTGAACTGTTTCGACGTCTTGGAAATGTTTCCGACTTTGAGATGTATCGCACGTTCAATATGGGCGTCGGCATGGTGATCGTCTGTTCGCGGGAGAACGCCGCAATCATCAAAGCGCACTTCGAGGCGTTTGGCGATGCGTACTATGAAATCGGGAAAGTGATCGAAGGCAATCGCGAGGTGATCATCTGAAGCGAATCGCGATCCTCATCTCCGGGCGCGGCTCAAACATGCTCGCGCTTCACGACGCGGTCCGCGCGGGAAAAATTCCCAACGCCGAAATCGTCGTTGTGGTTAGTGATCAGGCTGACGCTCGCGGGCTTGTGTCGGCAGCAGAGCGTGGGATTAAGGCGCTCGCGGTTGAGCGCAAGCGCGGCGGCAAGCGTCAGGAACATGAGGCGACGATCATTGGGATTCTTCGCGAGCAGCGCGTCGATCTGGTTTGTCTCGCGGGCTACATGCGACTGTTGTCGCCGTGCTTCATCGACGCGTTTCGTGGACGCATTCTCAATATCCATCCAAGCCTTTTGCCTTCGTTTCCCGGACTCGACGCGCAACGGCAAGCGCTCGAACACGGCGTGAAGTTCACCGGATGTACGGTTCACTTTGTTGACGAGACGCTCGACGGTGGGCCGATCATTGCACAACGCGTGGTCCCTGTTCTGGAAGGCGATACGGTAGAAACTCTTTCGCAGCGAATCCTTGAACAGGAACACCAACTCTACGCCGAAGCTGTTGCCCAGGTACTTAGTGAACCATCCGCAGATTACGCAGATTCTGTGTAATCTGTGGATGGTTTTCGTTGGCCAAGCGATTGGGCGCGTTGGAACGCAGCCCACACTGCCTTCGACATCACCGTCCGCAAACTACCTTTCTCCATTTGGTAGATCGCTTCTGCCGACGTTCCGCCTGGCGACGTGACCATGTTGCGCAACTCCGCCGGATGCTTGTGCGACTCGCGCGCGAACAACACCGATCCGAGCATCGCCTGGTGGACCAGTTCCTCTGCTACGTGTCGCGAGAAACCCATGTGTACACCCGCGTCGATCAGCGCTTCCATGACGAGAAAAATGTAAGTTGGACCAGTGGCGCTCAACGCCGTCGCCATATCGATCTGTCGTTCGTTCTCAACGTGAACAGTTTTCCCAAGCGCTGCCAGAAGCGCGCGTACTTGCGTCTCCTGCTTTTCACTGACCGCTGCGCTTGCTGTCCACGCCGTAACACCTTCGCCGATCTGCGCGGGTGTGTTTGGCATCGTACGCACCACGGCTGCGTGCAAGAGTTCGTCAGTGATCGTCTGTATCTTCGCACCGGCAACAATCGAAACGACGAGCTGTTCCGGATGAATCGAACCCTTCAATTCTCCCAGCACCTTCGTTAAGCGCTGCGGCTTGATCGCAAGAATCACCATTGAGCCGGTGTGTGTCGCATCCGGTGCGGCGGCGAGCACTGCTTCGCGGTTGTGCTCGACCATCTCGATGCCGTATTTGACGTGCAACTCCTCGCGACGCGCGAGCCGCGGATGACTCCCGACCACGTTGTCAGGACTGACGAGTTTCTTGCGAAGCAGTCCGGCGATCATCGCCTCGGCCATCACGCCGCAACCTACGAACGCGAGACGGCAGTCTTCCAGCGCGCTCGACGGATCGCGAATCAGCTCCGTTGTTGTCCCGGTAACCATAAAACTGAGGATAGCGCAGGGTCGAAGAAATCAGCTACTCTATCGACTCATGGGCGCGCGAGGCGTGGAGCGCGGGCGGCTCGCCCGCAGTTCACGACACGCGCATTGATGATTCTTTGCGGGCGAGCCGCCCGCGCTCCGTGACGTAAGATGACGATTGACGAACAACTCTCATATCTCGCCAAAGGCACCACCGAGATCATTCGTGAAGCCGAACTGCGCGAGAAGCTGGAAAAGTCGGCGCAGACAGGCAAACCGCTGCGCGTAAAACTCGGCGCCGATCCGACCGCGCCCGATATTCATCTCGGCCACACGGTCGTGATTCGCAAACTGCGCGCGTTTCAGGAGTTGGGCCACATGGCAATCTTTCTCATAGGCGATTTCACCGGCCTGATTGGCGACCCTTCGGGGAAGAGCGCGACGCGTCCGCAGCTCACACGCGAAGAGATCAACGCCAACGCCGAAACTTACAAGCAGCAGATCTTCAAACTACTCGACCCGGAAAAGACAGTCATTGATTTCAATTCGCGTTGGATGGACACGCTCGGCTCCGCGGGGTTTCTGCGGCTCGCGTCGCACGTCACGGTGAGACAGATTCTCGAACGCGACGACTTCCAGAAGCGGCTCGAAGAGAATCGTCCGCTCGCGTTGCACGAAGTGATGTATCCGCTCGTGATGGCTTACGACTCGGTAGCGTTGGAAGCAGACGTCGAACTCGGAGGCACGGATCAGAAGTTCAACTTGCTGATGGGCCGCAACCTGCAACGCGAGTACGGGCAGGAGTCGCAGATCGCTGCGATCATGCCGCTGTTGGAAGGCACGGATGGCGTGCAGAAGATGTCGAAGAGTTTGGGGAATTACATCGGCATCAACGAGCCGCCGCAGGAGATCTTCGGCAAGGTGATGTCGATCAGTGATGATTTGATGTGGCGTTATTACGAGCTGTGTACTGACCTTTCGTCACCTGAGATCAACGCGTTAAAGAGCAGCGATCGCAATCCGCGCGACAGCAAGGTCGATCTCGCGAAGAAGATCGTCGCCGACTTCTACTCCGAAGCCGACGCACGTGCTGCTGAAGAGCAGTTCAATTTGATGTTTCGCGGTAAGCAGGCGCCGGAGGATATCGAAGAACGAACCGTTTCAGCGGGACCGTGGAAGTTGCCGCGGTTGTTGGTTGAGCTTGAACTCGCGCCGTCGATGGCTGAAGCGCGGCGACTGATCGAGCAGGGTGGTGTTTACATCGACGGGGAAAGAGCGCCGCAAACGGATGTTAAGTTGAACGAGGAGCGGAGTTTACTGCTGCAGGTCGGTAAAAGACGCTTTATGAGAGTCAAAGGGAACACGGATTAACACGGATGTCTGCGACTATCGCCACAGAAGAAGTTCTTGTGATCGAAACGCCTGAGCGTGTGCCGCTGCACTTCGCCCTCGCGTCGATCGGGAATCGCTTTCTCGCGTGCGCGATCGACCACACGATTCAGGGGCTCGTGCTGGTGCTCATCGTGATCACGGGCGTGATCATCATGAACGTTTCCAATCTCGCAACCACGCTCGAGGGCGCGCCGAAGTGGGTCATCGCCATCATGATCCTGGTGATGTTTCTGATCTTTTCGAGTTACTTCGCGTTTTTCGAATGGATGTGGAGCGGACAAACGCCCGGCAAGCGCTGGATGAAACTACGCGTCATTCGCGAAGATGGGCGGCCGATAACTTTTTGGGAAGCATGCGTGCGCAATCTTCTGCGCACGTTCGACATGATGCCCGCGCCGTTCTATTCGATTGGATTGATCAGCGTCTTTATCAACAGCCGCGACCAGCGCGTCGGCGATCTCGTTGCCGGCACGGTTGTCGTGCGCGAACGCGAAGCGGAAGCGCCGGAGTTTGCGCAGGTGTTTGCGAGTCCGGTTAGCGATCCGGCGTTGCGCCGTTCGTTCAAACCGGTGGAGTTCACGGCCAGTCTCAACAGTTTGACTGAAGCTGAGATTCAGGTTGTGGAAACGTTTCTGCGGCGCCGGTGGGATCTCGCCGATGTGCCACGGCAATGGATGGCGTGGCGCGTCGCGTTGCCGATACTTTATAAGCTACGTCCCGGTTACGATCTCGCGACGTTCACTTACGAAGGCTTTCTCGAAGAACTACTGCATCGCTATCTCCGCGAGCATCGCTTCAGCACGAACTAACCGCCACAGATAAACACGGATAACACGGATAGGCGAGTTGCGATCATCTGATCTGTTTTGCTAGCCTTCAAGGTTTTGATCAGCGGGAGATTGTAAACTGAGGGAAACAAGAAATGAGTAAGGAAGTTTTCATACTAGGTGGGAAGCGCACGCCGATGGGCGAATACGTGGGCGTGCTGAAGGACATTTCGGCAATCGATCTGGGCGCGGTGGCTGCGCGCGGCGCACTCGAAGCCACACACGTTAAACCTGACGAGATCGATCACACGGTCATCGGTAATGCACTGCAAACCTCGGGCGACGCGATTTACGGTGCGCGCCACGTCGCACTGAAAGCCGGTGTCCCATTCGATCGTCCGGCGTTAACCGTGAATCGACTCTGCGGTAGCGGCATTCAGTCGATCGTTTCCGGCGCACACATGCTGCAACTCGGCGAAGCGCAGTCATGTCTCGTCGGCGGCATGGAATCAATGTCGCAGGCGCCGCACGTCATTCGCGGCGCGCGTTCGGGTTTCGCACTCGGACAGGGAAAACTCGAAGACAGCTTGATGGTCGCGTTGCTCGACACTTACTGCAACACGCCGATGGCCGGAACCGCGGAGAACCTCGCGCGCAAGTTTGAGGTCTCGCGTGAAGAGCAGGACAAGTACGCGCTGCGTTCGCAACAGGAAGCCAAGCGCGCGCTCGATGCGGGTGTTTTCGCGGAAGAGATCGTGCCGGTGGAAGTGAAGTCGCGTAAGGGAACTCAACTCGTCGAGCACGACGATCATCCGCGGCCGGAAACCACGCTTGAAGTCCTCGCGAAACTCAAACCGGCTTTCGCGAAAGATGGATTTGTCACGGCGGGAAATGCTTCCGGAATCGTCGACGGCGCGGCCGCGCTCGTGATTGCGAACGAAGAGTTTGTGAAGCAACGCGACCTGACGCCGATGGGCCGGATCGTAAGTTGGGCCTATGCGGGCGTTGAGCCGGAGATCATGGGCATCGGTCCTGTTCCGGCGACGCGTGCGGCGCTAGCGAAGGCCGGCTTGTCGCTCAACGACATCGATCTGGTGGAAGTCAACGAAGCTTTCGCCGCGCAGTATCTGGCTGTGGAAAAAGAGCTCGGATTGGATCGATCCCGTACAAACGTCAACGGCGGCGCGATCGCCCTCGGTCACCCGTTGGGCGCGACCGGAACGCGGTTGGTTTTGACGTTGCTGCACGAACTTCACCGGCGCAACGGACGCTACGGATTGGCGACGGCGTGCATCGGCGGCGGTCAGGGTATCGCGATGATCGTCGAGCGCGTTTAGCCCGATTCCTGTCCAACTTTTCCGATAAATCCAAATTCTTGGTGGGCGCAGCGGCGAAGCGCCCACCAAATTTTCAGTTAATTATTGGCACAAGTCGCCTTCGTTGAGCGCGGTTGCGTCGGCACGAATTTTGCGAATTTTCGCTGGTGATAACGGACGGGTCCGCGTTGCTATTTTGTCCGCTCACAATTCACGAAGATTTAATAGCTTCAATCATGACTTAAGCTTGCGGAGTGCGAGGCAGGCATGATAGAAGCTGCGTCTTGCTTGAACAACCAGTCGTCATTCCTTCTGAAGTGATTCAGGATGCATTCAAATGTGGCTAAAACTCAGCGCTGCCTCTCGGGGCTGACGCGCATTGGAACGTTTAACTCATTGCTAAGGAGTTCCCCAGTATGTCCAAGATCTTAAAGTTTTCTCTTGCAGGCCTGCTGGTGCTCGCTTTCTGCGCGATTTCTTTCGCGCAGTCGACGACCACCGGTGCAATAGGCGGCGTAATTACCAACCCAAATAAGGAGGTTGTGGCCGGCGCTGCGGTGACGGTCAAAAACCTCGAAACGAACAAGGAAGAAACGGCTACCACCGATGACACCGGACGTTTCAAAGTCGCCAACTTGCAGCCGGGGAGATACTCCGTAACGGTCGACTCTGCTGGCTTCAGTCCGATGACCAGCGAGAACGTGATCGTGGAAGTCGGCCGCGAGACGCCGCTTGAAATCTCGCTCTCGGTCGGACCAGTCACCGGTTCGGTTGACGTCAGCGCTGAAGCGCCCGTCATCAACACCACGCAGCAGGACTTCTCGACAAACATCAACCAAACCTCGATCAACGAGCTGCCCATCAACGGACGCCGTTGGTCCAACTTCGCCCTGCTCACGCCGGGCGCGGTGCCGGACGGCACGTTTGGTTTGATCAGCTTCCGCGGTATCTCAGGTCTGCTTAACAACAACACGATCGACGGCGGCGACAACAACCAGGCGTTCTTCGCCGAAGAGCGCGGCCGCACGCGTATCAGCTACTCGATCAGCCAGGCAGCCATCCGCGAATTTCAGGTCAACACTTCGAGCTACTCAGCCGAGTACGGACGTTCCGCCGGCGGCGTGGTCAACGCCATCACCAAGAGCGGCACGAACGAGTTTCACGGCGGTGTTTTCTACTATCAACGCAACAACAAGTGGGGCGCGCGCAATCCGCTCGCTACCCGCACGGAGTTGGTCAACGGCGTGTTCACGCCGGTCGGCTTCAAGCCGAAGGACGTGCGCCATCAGTTTGGCGGTACGATTGGTGGTCCAATCGTCAAAGACAAAGCGTTCTTCTTCTTCAGCTACGATCAGCAGAAACGCGACTTCCCGGGCCTCTCGATTTTCTCCAGCAACAGCTTCCTGAACCTGAGCACCGCCAACCGCAACGCGATCATCGCGCGTGGCGTCACTTCCGCTCAGGTCGACAATGCGCTGAGTTTTCTCCGCGGCATTTCCGGCCCGGTTCCGCGCACCGGCGACCAGAAGCTCTTCCTGCCCAAAGTTGACTGGCTCATCAACGACAAGAACACACTGACCGTGAGTTATAACCGCTTGCGTTGGGAATCGCCCGCCGGTGTGCAAACGCAGGCGACCAACACGCGCGCGATCGACAACTTCGGCGACGACTTTGTCAACATCGACGCGGTCAACGTAAAGCTGGCTTCAACCATCACGCCGACCCTCCTGAACGAGTTTCGTATGCAGTGGGGCCGCGACAACGAAACGCAGTTCAGCCAACCGCCAGGTCCTGGCGAGCCGACGAACGCTCCTGGCGGACGTTCGCCGCAGACCTTCATCCAGAACGGTTTCTCGTTCGGTATGCCTGAGTTCCTCGAGCGTGCCGCTTTCCCGGATGAACGTAGATGGCAGTTTGCCGACACCGTCACCATGACGAACGGCAATCACACGTTGAAATTCGGCGGCGACATCAACTTCGTTAAAGACATCATCAACAACCTGCGTTTCCTCGGTGGTGAGTTCAACTACACCGGCGCCAATGGCTTGCCGGATTTCATCGTTGACTACACCAACTTTACGAGCAACGGCGCGATTCGCGCGTTGTCAAACGCACCAAACGGAAACCTCGGTCTCTGCGTCGGTTCGACCCGTCGCGCTGGCAAGTGCTACGCCGGTAACTTCAACCAGGGATTCGGTGTTCTCGGTCTGACGATGAAGACCACCGATTTCAATTACTTCATCCAGGACGACTGGCGCGTGACTCCGCGATTCACTTTGAATCTCGGCCTGCGCTACGAATATCAGAAGAACCCGGATGCGATTAACGTGAACCCGCTCCTGCCGCAAACAGCCAACACCGTTAGCGACAAGAACAATTTCGGACCACGCATCGGCTTTGCTTACGACCTGACCGGCGACGGCAAGACCAGTCTCCGCGGTGGTTGGGGTCTCTACTACGGCCGCGTTATCAACTCGACCGTTTACAACACGCTCGTCAACACCGGCGTCGGCATCGATCAGGGCCAGCGCCAGTTCACGACCAGCGCCACCAACCTGCCGACCGCTTGTACGCAGGCGCAGCCGAATCCGCTCAACGCGAACGACTGCGGTCTCCTGCCGATCTATCCGAATCTGCTGCCGTCGTCCAACCCACCGGTTGGCGCGGTTCAGTTCTTCGACGATGATTTCCAACTGCCGCAGATTCATCAGTGGGACTTCATCTTCGAGCGCGAGATTGCGAGAAACACCGTCGTCTCGGCTTCGTATCTCGGCAGCTTCGGCAACTCGTTGCCAAACTTCGTCGATACCAACCTGCCGCAGGCACGCCGCCTCGTGGCGCTTAACGTTGTCGGTGGTCCATTCGGCGGTGCGACGTATCAGACCCCGATTTTCGTTGGCAACAGACCTGACACACGGTTTGCGCAGCTTACGGCAATCCGTAGCAACGTTCACTCGAAGTACCACGCGCTGGTGCTCCAGGCCAATCGTCGTTTGACCCAGGGCCTGCAATTCCAGACCAACTACACGTTGTCGCGTGCTTCTGACCTCGGTCAGAGCTCGGTCACGTTTACGACCAACAACCTGCCGTTCAACGCCTTCGACCAGCAAGCGGAAGATGCGCTGTCGAACTTCGACCGCAGACAGAAGTTTGTGGCGAGTGTTGTGTACAGCCCGAATCCGTTTTCTGATGGCGCTGCCAAGCACATCTTCAACGGTTGGACGATTGCGCCAATCCTGAATGCGTTCTCGGGTCAGCGCTTTACCGGCAACGTCGGCGGCAGCATCGCGACCACGACGTTTGGTTTCGGTACCGGATGCGGAACTTCGAATGCCACGGCTGACTGCTTTACGCCGGGTGGGGGTGTGAATGGTTCCGGCGGTGCGACGAGATTTGCGCTGGTTCCGCGCAACTTCTTCAAGCAGCCGAACATTTGGTACGTTGACGCGCGGCTTTCACGACGCTTCAGCATTACTGAGCAAGCGAAACTGGAATTCCTCGTGGAAGGCTTCAACATTTTCAACCGCACGCAGGTTACGACGGTTAACGGCACGCTCTACAACTTGTCGGGCAACACGTTGACCTTCAACGCTCCGTTCGGAAGCACGACCGGCGCTGACAGCACCTTGTTCCGTGAGCGGCAGGTGCAGTTCGCGGCTCGTTTCGAGTTCTAAACGGTTCAACTACAAGCCATCCACAGATTACGCAGATTTTTGTGTAATCTGTGGATGGTTTTATTTTTCGACCTCACCGTTTTCGACTTCGCCACCTTCTTCATTCCAGGCCCGCCACCCGCCCGTCATTGAAAACGCATTCGTGTAACCCATTTTTTGGATCGCATCTACGGCCAGCGCTGAGCGATAGCCGCCGCCGCAGTAGAGAATCAGTTCCGCGTCTTTGTCAGGGACGGTTCGTTCGATGTCGCGTTCGATGACGCCTTTGCCGAGGTGAATCGCGCCCGTCGCGTGGGCGGCATCCCATTCGTTGTCTTCGCGAACGTCGATCAGTGTCGCGTTGTTTTCGCGCATTCGTTGTTGAGTTTCGGCGACGGATACCTCGCGAACGCGCGTCTTTGCATCGTTGACGATATTTAAAAAGCCTTGGGTATGTTCCATGTTTGTGGCCCTTTCACGCGTGTTTTGGTTAGTAGCTTGCGAACGATTATAATGCCCGGTCTTTTGACACTTATTATTGGTCTAAGAGGGGATTCCTACAAAATTGGCAGACGAACAGTTTGACGTAACGATTATTGGCAGCGGTCCTGGAGGTTATGTAGCCGCAATTCGCGCCGGTCAGTTGGGACTGAAGGCCGCAATCGTTGAAAAGGATACCCGCCTGGGCGGCACGTGTACGCTGCGCGGGTGTATTCCTACAAAGCAGATGTTGATGTCGGCGCACATTCTCGAGCAGATGCAACACGCGGCGGATTTTGGCGTGGAGGCGTCGGGTATTCAGCTCGCGTTTGCCAACGTGCAGAAACGCAAAGACAAGGTCGTGCTGAAAAACTCGAAGGGTATCGAGTACCTGATGAAGAAAAACAAGGTGACGGTGTTCAAAGGCACGGGCAGACTCGGATTGCCGGGCCGGGTTGAAGTCACCGACGCTGAAGGCAAGAAGCAAACGCTGCAAAGCAAAAACATCATCATCGCGACCGGTTCCGTGGTGCGGCCGATTCCGGGTTTTGAAACTGACGGCAAGCAGGTCGTCAACAGCGATCACATTCTCGAATTGAAAGACGTGCCGAAGTCGCTGATCGTGATGGGTTCGGGCGCGGTTGGGTGCGAGTTTGCTTCCGTGTATTCGCGTTTTGGCGCGGAGACGACGATTGTTGAATTGTTGCCGCGGCTCGTGCCATTGGAAGACGAAGAAGTTTCGAAAGAACTCGAAAAGAGTTTTCGTAAGCGCGGCATCAAGTCGATCCTCGATACAAAACTCGAAAAGCTGGAAAAGACGCCGACCGGCGTGAAGGTCAGCGGCAAGAACGGTAAAGGCGAAGAAGTCACGCTCGAAGCGGAGATGTTGCTGGTTGCAGTCGGGCGTATGCCTTACACGCAAGGGCTCGGACTCGAAAACACGAAGATCAAAGTCGACCGGGGTTTTATTCAGGTCGACGAGTATCAGCAGACCGCTGAAAAGGGCGTATATGCGATTGGCGATGTTGTGCCAACGCCGTTGCTCGCGCACCTCGCGTCGAAAGAAGGAATCGTGGCCGTGGAGCACATGTCGGGACAAAAAGACGTGCGCCCGATCAATCTGCGGCTCGTGCCAAACTGCACCTACTGCGATCCTGAAATCGGTTCTGTCGGACTGACGGAAGCGAAGGCGAAAGAGCAGGGCTACGAAGTGAAGGTCGGGCGTTTCCCGTTCTCGGCTTCCGGCAAGGCGCGCATCATCGGCGAAGAAGAAGGTTTTGTGAAGATCGTCGGCGAGAAGAAGTACGACGAGATTCTCGGCGTACACATCATTGGTCCACACGCGACGGAGTTGATTGCCGAAGCGTGTGTGGCGATGCAGCTTGAATCGACCGCGGAAGAACTCGGCCGCACGATGCACGCGCATCCGACCGTTTCCGAAGCCGTGATGGAAGCAGCCGAAGGCGTTCACGATCTCGCGGTACACATCTAATCCACACATTCCACAGATTACGCAGAAACAATTTGTGTAATCTGTGGATGGGTTTTCCTAAACGTTTCAAATGAATATCAGTACAAAATACGGCCCACCTGAAGCGACGAATGGCGAGCCGCTTAGCTGCACCACTGAGACCACGCTCAAACCCGAACAACTGCTCGAGCTTTATCGCTACTTAAAGCTCACGCGATTAGTCGAAGAGCGACTTGTGAATCTTTATCGCCAGACGAAAGTCGTCGGGGGCGTATTTCGTTCGCTCGGCCAGGAAGCCACGGCCGTCGGCACTGCTTACGCCCTTCAGCCGGAAGATTTCATCACGCCGTTGATTCGCGATCTCGGCGCGGTGCTCGTCAAAGGCATTCGCCCGCGCGACATCTTCGCGCAGTACATGGCGAAGGCGTGGGGACCGTCTGGCGGACGCGATCTCAACATTCACTTCGGCGACATGGAAAAGGGCTTTATTGGTCCAATCTCGCATCTCGGCGACATGATTCCGGTGATGACGGGCATCCTGCTCGGCGGCCGTCTTAAGCAGAAGAATTTCGTTGGCATCGCTTACATCGGCGATGGCGGCATGAGCACGGGCGCGTTTCACGAGGGCTTGAACTTCGCCGCCGTGCAGAAGCTGCCGTTGATTGTTGTCGCGGAGCACAACCAGTACGCGTATTCAACGCCGACGAGTTTGCAAACCGCGGTGAAAGACCTGGCGGAGAAAGCTGCGGGTTACGGCATACCGGCTTACATAGTCGACGGCAACGACGTCATTGCTTGTTATGAAGTGACGAAGCTCGCGGCCGATCACGCACGCAGTGGCGGTGGCGCGGTGTTGATTGAAGCGAAAACGTATCGCCGCAAAGGTCACGCCGAGCACGACGATCAGCGTTACGTCGCGGCGGGCGAGGTCGAGTGGTGGGAGAAGAACAACGATCCGGTCGATCGGTTTGAAAAATATCTACTGCAAACCGGCGTTACCAAAGACAAACTCGACGAGATTACAGTGGACGTCGTGCGCGAGATCGACGAAGACTGCGCGTGGGCCGAGTCGTCGCCGATGCCCGAAGCCGAACAAGCCGCGTACAACGTTTTCGACAACAGCATCGTACCGCCCGCGTTTCGACCAAAAGTATTGGAGTAGGGCCACGGAGTTCCGTGGCTGAAAAAGTGATGTCTACCACAGTTAAAAAAGAACACAAATCCGCGCGTCCCGAACGTGGCGGGCAGGCCACGATGGTCGAAGCCATTCGCCAGGGAATCTGGGAAGAGATGGAACGCGATCCATCCGTGTTCGTGATCGGCGAAGACGTCGGCGCTTACGGTGGCGCGTTCAAAGTCACTGACGGATTGATCGATCAGTTTGGCAAAGAGCGCGTGGTCGACACGCCGATTTCCGAAGGCGCGATCGTCGGCGCGGCGTGTGGCGCGGCGTTGATGGGCATGCGTCCGGTCGCGGAGTTTCAGTTTATTGATTTCATCTCCGCCGGCTTCGATCTGTTGACGAACTACGCCGCGAAGTGCCGCTATCGTTGGGGCGCAGGACTGCCGACGGTATTTCGTGGTCCATGCGGTTCCGGCGTGCGTTCGGGCCCGTTTCACTCGCTCAACGCGGAAGCATTTTTCCTGAACACAGCGGGACTGAAGATTGTCGAGCCATCGACTGCTTACGATGCGAAAGGGCTCATCAAAGCCGCGATTCGCGATCCGGATCCGGTGCTCTATTTCGAGCACAAAAAGCTTTATCGCTTGCCGCGTTTACGTGAAGAGTTACCGGCTGATGATTACATCGTCGAGATCGGCAAAGCGCGCGTGGCGCGTTCGGGACGCGACCTGACGATCATCACCTTCGGCGCGATGGTCCTGACCGCACTCGATGCGGCTGAAGAGCTCGAACGCGAAGGACTCGACGTAGAGGTCATTGATTTAAGAACGTTAGCGCCGCTCGATAAGCAAACGATTCTCGCGAGCGTGAAGAAGACGAGTAAAGCGATCGTGTTGCACGAGGCGTCGCGCACCGGCGGCATTGGCGGCGAGATTGCGGCGACGCTTGCGGAAGAGGCGTTTGAGTGGTTGGACGCGCCGTTGATTCGGTTGGCGTCGCTCGACACGCCTGTGCCTTATTCACCCCCGCTTGAAGACTATTACCTGCCGCAAACGAAAGACGTTGTCGCTGCGGCGCGCAAGCTTGCTGCTTACTAATCCACAGATTACGCAGACTAAGACTAGACGGAGACGAGATGAGTACTGAAGTGGTCATGCCGCAGATGGGCGAATCCATCGCGGAGGGAACGATTACGAAGTGGTTGAAGAAGGTCGGCGAAAAAGTCGAACGCGACGAGCCGTTGTTTGAGATCTCGACGGACAAAGTCGACGCGGAGATTCCGTCGCCGGCTGCGGGAACGTTGACGGAGGTTCGGTTCAAGGAAGGCGACACGGTGGAGGTAAACACAGTCGTCGCTGTATTGGATGGCGATGGATCCGTGCCATCCGTCAAATCCGTGGCTGAAAAACCTGCCGCAGTTGAACCACCTCCGCCGCCAGTTGAGGCTAAACCTGAACCACCACCTCCGCCAGCACCGCCTCCACCACCGCCAGCTACATCCGCGGAGCCGACGGTCGAAGATCTGCGCCGCACAAAATCGAGTCCGCTGGTGCGCAAGATCGCGCAGGAGCACAACGTCGATATTTCCAAGCTCGAAGGCACTGGTCTAAGCGGCCGTGTCACCAAGAACGACATTCTGAGCTTCATTGAATCAGGCAGCCCGACTGCCGCACCTGCGCCGCCAGCAGCGCCCAGTCAACCCACGGCGCCCGCAGCCGCTCCAACCGCGCCCGCGCCATCAATGCCGGCAGAACTTCCAGCGCCGCCACCGCCGCGTCCGCAAATGGGCGACCGCGTGGAGTCGATGAGCATTATGCGCAAGAAGATCGCCGAGCACATGGTCCTGTCTCGCCGCACTTCCGCGCACGTCACTACGGTCTACGAAATTGACATGACACGTGTGGCAAAACTCCGCGAAAAACATCGCGACAGTTTCTACGAACGCACTGGGACCAAGCTCACGTTCATGCCGTTCATTTTCGAAGCAGTGAACAAGGGCTTGCGCAAGTTTCCGATCTTCAACGCCCAGGTGAGCGGCGAACAGATCATCTACAAACAGGACATCAATCTCGGTATGGCCGTGGCCCTCGATTGGGGCCTGATCGTTCCCGTGATCAAACGCGCTGACGACCTGAGTATTTCCGGTCTCGCACGCGCGGCCAACGACCTTGCGGATCGGGCCAGGACCAAGCAGTTGAAGCCCGACGAAGTGACCGGCGGCACGTTTACTATCACCAATCCAGGCGTGTTTGGTGGTCTATTCGGAACACCGATCATCAACCAGCCGCAATTAGCGATTTTAGGCGTCGGTAAAATCGAAAAACGGCCCAAAGTGATGACCAATTCTGACGGCGACGACTTTCTCGCGATTCGCTGGATGGCCTACTTCGCTTTGAGCTTCGATCATCGCGTGATCGACGGCGCTGACGCCGAACGGTTCCTCGCGTTTGTTAAGGAGCAGTTGGAATCAGGTGATTTTTCCGTGTAGTTTTCGCGAGAATTCGCAAGCACTAAAGAACAAAAGTGATATGCTTCATTGCGATACAGTGGCGATTCGATGAAGAATAGGGCTGCCTATTGACTTAGTTCCTTGTAAGTTTTAAGAGATGTCATCCGCAAAATTTGACGACGCGGGAGGCGAGTGGCGATCTCGCCAACTTGAAGAGGCGCGTTAAGGGCGCGTCAAGACTAGCAAAGTGACAAGGAGATAATTCGATGGTATTCACTAAACATAAAATGTTTGCCCCGGCAGTGTTAATTACCTGCCTATTAGTCTTCTCAGCCTCCCCAATCCTGGCTCAAGATACTACCAACCCGGCCGGCTCACGCACTGTCGTTAGCGGCCAGAAGATGAAGCTCAAAGGTGTGGTTACCAGACGTGACGCGGACACTTTCACAGTGCGCGACATGAATGGTGTGGATACGGTGGTGCGCCTGGATGATAGGACCAGCGTGAAGACTAAAGGTGGATTCCTTCGTGGCGGCACCAACTATGCCCAGACCAGCATCCTGCGCGGCTTGAACGTCGAGGTTGAAGGACGTGGCAATGGATCCGGTGAATTGGCTGCGGAGAAAATCAGATTTAACGAAGCAGATATGCGCGTTGCGCGTGCCGTTGAATCACGTGCTGCGCCGCTCGAGGAAAGAGCTGACACCACTGAAAACAAACTCAGCCAGGTTGAAGCCAATGCTCAGCGTTTGTCGGGCCAGTTGGAAGAGCTAGCGGCTGTTTCCAACGCTGCACGCGGCGGCGCCAAGGCTGCGCAAGCGACGGCTGATGCCGCGGTTGCCGGCGTCAACGCCACCAACGAGCGCATCTCGGCTCTCGACGATTACCAACCGCAGGACACTGCTGCTGTGAACTTCCGTTCGGGCAGTGCCGTCCTTTCACCTGAATCGAAAGCCACGCTTGACACCATCGCCAGCAAAGCGATGAACGCCAAGGGCTACGTGCTTGAAGTATCGGGATATGCGGATTCACGCGGCAGCGTCAATCTCAATCGGCAACTGAGCGCGCGTCGTGCTGACGCCGTCATCCGTTACCTGGTTGAGAACCACAGCATTCCACTGCGCCGGATCATCACGCCGTTCGGTTATGGCGAAATGAATCCAGTTGCGGAGAACGAGACCCGTGAGGGTCGTGCGCAGAATCGCCGCGTTGAGATCAAGCTTCTTGTCAACAAGGGCCTGACCGCTCCTACGCCGACGATGAACCCCGGAACTTCCGGTAACTAAGTAACTAACTTCTAACGCTTCTGTGGAGATGCGCTCCATGTGCAACTCCACAGATGCAACGGGGCACCAAAGAGTCGTGGATCATGCCGTCATAAAAACGGTGAATAAAGATGCCGTCCAGCAACTGGCGGCATGATCGAAGACTTGAGGGTGTCACGATGACTAAAGGGGTTGCGAGAAAATATCGGCGTCCAGCGTTCCTCTTCGGAGTGCTGGCGCTTTTTCTTTTTGTTTATCTAACAGGCACGGCGGTTCAGGCGCAGGGCGTCAAACAGATGCCGCCACCGCCACCACTCTGGAAAGCTAAACCCACACCCACACCCAAACCGCCCGAGGACGAAAAGCTCGAAGTCGTTCGAGTTACTTCAAACCTCGTGATGGTTCCTGTTTCTGTTACTGACAGGACCGGCAACGCCGTCCAGGGACTTACCAAAACTGACTTTCGTCTCATTGAAGACGGGCAAGCACAGGAGATCAGCGACATCGGCGATCCGGAGCAAGTGCCGCTCGCGATTGCCGTGCTGTTTGACGTGTCGAGCAGCGTGAGTCAGAAGGGATTTTTTGTTTCGCAACAGAATGCGGCGGCGGCGTTTTTGAAGCTCGTGATGAAGCCTTCTGACAAGGCGGCGATTTTTACGATCACTGACAAGCCGACGATGGTTCAGCCGCTTGCTTCAGCAGAAGCGTCGGCCGCAAAGATGTTGACGATTCCAGCAGCGACCACACCGGTTCCGACTGCTTTCTACGACACTGTAAGCGCGGCAGCGAAATATCTGATGGAGAGCGCGCCGAGTAATCATCGACGCGTCATCGTGGTGCTGTCAGACGGCGATGACAACTTCAGCGAACCGATCCGCGAACTTTCGATTGCCGAAGCGCGTGCGCAGCAGAACGGGCAGACGACGTTTGCAGGCACGCGTGCGGGTTTGCAGGAGAAACACCGGCGAGCCGTGCAGGGCGTGCAGCAGGCGGTGCAAAAAGCAGACGCGATCTTTTACTCCGTGAATCCTGGTGGTCCGTCAGTGAAGTTGAACCAGATCAGCATGCGTGCTGAGCTCGGGATGGAGTCGATTGCGGAGACGACTGGCGGCACTGCTTTTGTGCCTGAGTCGGATAAAGATCTCGACCGTGTGTTTCGGCAGGTTGCGGCGGAACTGCGTGGTCAGTATTTGCTTCAGTACTACGCGAACGCGGAAGCGCCGCCGAACCAGTTTCGGAAGATTGAAGTTCAAGTGCCAGCGCGTGGCGATGTGCGCGTCCGTGCGCGACAGGGTTATTACCCCAAAGCTAAATAGACAGGATTTCAGAATGAACAAGATTCTGACCTGAAGGAAACAGTTCTGAATCTTGTTGGTCTTGTTAATTCTGTCAACGCTCTTGTCGCATCGCGACGAGCACGTCGGTCAAGCGGTTGATGACCGTAAGTAGTGTTCGTCCACCGGCGTCGTATTGACCCGCAACCGCTTGCTCTTCGGCCTTTGCGGCGCCCGCTGCCGAGCCTGCCAGTTGGATGTAGTAAGGCTGCAATTCCGGTTGATTACGGAAGCTGATCTCTAATCTGTCCAGCCCTTCCCGAAAATCCTGAAAGCCCTTTTTGACAACCGCTTTGTTCTGCTCGTTACTTTGAATCAACTGCGGTGAAGCCTGGTTTTTCTTAATTGCGTCATCAACCGCGGCGATGCCGTTCGCTGCTCCGCCAAGCAGGTAGATAAACTTGGTCATGAGTTTGATCTGAGTGGCGACTTCCGTCGCGCCGTTGTTGCGCACCTGCGCGATCTTTTGCGCCGACGATTGCGACGGCGTTGTTGGCTTGGACGAGCGACGGCGCGTTTGGCCCAAAGCCGCAGCGGGCGCGATAAGAGTTGCTACGAGCAAAGCGATGGCAAGGCGTTTCAACATGTTTCTCCTCTTTCCGGGTTGAGCGATTGTAGAATGACGCAGAAAGAATATAAAGTGGTTGCATGACCTCGGAAAGAAAGCTTCTGGTCCAAAGGCTCGGCCTCATTGATTATCAAGCGGGCCTCGCGCTTCAGAAGGAGATCGAACAGGCGGTTAAGCTTCGCACTCAACCAGACACACTTTTACTGCTCGAACATCCGCACACGCTCACGATCGGGCGCCGTGGCGACAGTTCGGCGGTGTTGCTGGACGCGGAACAGTTGCAGCAGCGCAACGTGACGGTGTTTGAAACTAATCGCGGCGGAAAAGTTACTTATCACGGTTTGGGACAGCTCGTCGGTTATCCGATCGTCAATCTCAGTCCGGATCGCGAAGACGTGCATCGTTACATGCGCGACCTCGAAGAAGTCCTGATTCGTGCCATGTCGGATTTCGGCATTGAAGCGTTTCGTATTGAAGGATTAACTGGCGTCTACACGCCGCGCGGAAAGATCGCCGCGATCGGCGTTCACATCTCGCGCTGGGTCACGACGCACGGTTTTGCTCTCAACGTTAATACCGATCTCGGTTATTTTGATTTCATCATTGCTTGTGAAGGTGAACCGGTCACTTCGATGGAACAGTTGCTTGGTTTCGAAACTCAATTGAGCGAAGTAGAAGATCGCA
>DATELP010000238.1:0-2896 GCA_035276425.1 Pyrinomonadaceae bacterium | reverse complement strand
CAGCTAGTCGAGTTCTGCTCCGTGAAAACGTCTCCAACACTCACCGCAATCAACTAATAAACAAACTGCGCAAGATTACCGGTTGGTCCAGGCTCGCGTTTGCCGGTGACGGCGCGTTGGCGATTGAAGCCGGCGAGATCTTCAAAGGCTCGAAGAGCGCGCGTAGCCTGTTGGCGTCGGCGGTTGCGGGCGAAAACGTAGTTGTTTTGGAAGATGCGAGTTCTCGATCGGATGTCGCGTTTTGTCGCGTAGTGCCGGGTCGCTGGACCAACGGTGACGCCGGAGTCGATGCTTACGTCGTCCTCATCGACTTCACGGATTTTGAACAGATAATTGGCGACGCGGAAGCGCGGCGCTCGTTTGACGTTGGCTGGGCCGTGCTGCACGAACTCGACCACGTTGTTCAGAACTCCGAGGACACGGACGTCAACGATCACGTCGGCGAGTGTGAATCGCACATCAACAAGATGCGCGAAGAGTTGGGCTTGCCGTTACGGGCCAGCTATTTCTTCACCGCGTCATCTTTGAAAGCAGACCCCAATTTCAATACCCGCTTTGTGCGTTTGCCGTTTGAGCATGTCGATCCGTCGTCGCGGCGGGTCAAACGTTATTGGTTGACCTGGGACTACACTGTGGTCGGTGGTATTCCACCCTCTTTCGATCGCCTGGCCCGCTCCTCCGCGGCAATCTTCTGAACCGCGATACTTACCCGCGCGCCACCTGCTACACTAACCGAGATGAAAACAAGAGCCGTTCTAATTGTGTTCGGTTTGGCTTTGATGTTTGGCGGCGCCACACGCTCCGACGCGCAAGTGAAGCGGGTGCAGATGCATATCGCGGGTTATCTGTGCGGCAATTGAGTGTACAACATTCAGAAGGCCGTGAGCCGTCTCGACTACGCACCAAAACTCAAAGAAATCGAACTTACTGACATTAAAAAAGGACTCGGCGAGTTTACGCCAAAGCCTGACAAACCGGCTTCGTTTGCGGCGTTGAAGGCGACGCTGAAAAGCGCGGGTTATGTGCTGGACTCCGCGGACATAACCGTCGCCGGAACGTTGAGCAAAGATGGGGAAGTGTGGATTGTTGTAGTGAAGGAGTCAGGACAGAAGTTTGTGTTGGATGGTCCAAACGTTCAGAACGCGATCGACGGAGTAGAGGTTGGTTCGCCGATTGAAATCACCGGCGATTGGAAAACTGCCGGGAAGGGAAGTGATGCGCGGGAAGTTATAACGCCCGCGGCGAAGAAACAGGCGCTTCACAACAGAGATCGCGTGTGGTTTGCCCCCGCGAAGTTTGTGATTGGCGAACCCACCTCTCCAGAACCAGCGAAACCTCTCGCTCCGATACGCGTCACCTCACCCGGACTAACAGTTTACAAAGGCGGGGCGATTACGCCGCGCCTCTACTTGATTCGTCAGAGCTTGGGAACGCTGAAAGTCAACCGGCAAATGGTCGATGTGAGTTTGTCGTACACGCCATCGCCGCGGCTTCAGTTGGAGGCGGAGGTCCCCATCTCACGCACGTCGTTCGACGATAACGTGTCGTCAGGATCGAGTGTCGGTTTAGGCAACATCACTCTCTGGTCCAAGTATCGTTTCTTTCGCCAGGTGAAAACCTACGGCGACAGGCAGGCCGCAGCGAGGTTCGGTTTGGAACTGCCGACCGGAAAGAAAGACGCTCCGAGTCAGATCAACGTGCCGGCCTTCGTGCGACAACAGCTCACGCCGATCAACGGCGGCTTATCGCCTCATTTCGATCTCGCGTTCTCGCAAGCCGGTGGCCGATTCATTTTTGGTGGCAACGCCGAGGCTGTGTTCCGCACGGAACGCGACGGTTTTCGCATGGGCCACGAACAAAGATTGAGCACGGATCTCGAGTATGTCCTGCTTCCGCGCGAATACAAAAAACCGGGCGGCGAGTTGTTCGTGATTCTGGAAACGACGTTTGTGCATCGCAGCACTGGCCGACTCAATAGCACGCCTGTGGCAGGCAGCAAAGCCACTGAGTTTTACCTTGCGCCGGGACTTCAATACGCCGCTCGTCCGCAGTTTGTTGTCGAGAGCAGCGTACAGTTTCCCGTTGTGCGGAACATTGGTCCACTGGCGCTGCGCACAGACGTAAACGTGTTACTCGGAGTGAAATACCTGTTTTGAAGAAGGCGCGAAGGCGTTCATGATCGGTATCGACTTAAGATACTTTCTTCCGATCTATCTGTTTGTTTACATCCTGGCGGCGTTCGTTTGGCGCTCTTATCTGGTTTGGAAGCGGACCGGCATCAATCCGGTTACTTTCAAAGGCGCTGACAACGCTCACGATTTCGTCGGCCGCATCTTCAAGCTCGTCTTCGTGCTAATCGTTCTCGTTGTATTCGTCTACTCATTCTTTCCCGATTCTTATACCTACACTGCGCCGATTCAATTGCTCGAACACAGATGGCTAACATCCGTGGGTGTTCTGCTGCTGCTATTGTCTTTGCTTTGGATCGCGCTCGCACAGTCGCAAATGGGAGCGGCGTGGCGAATCGGCATAGACACCGAACATCGCACGCCATTGGTCCGGGAGGGAGTTTTCCGCCTCTCACGAAACCCGATATTCCTCGGAATGATGATCACGCTTCTCGGGTTGTTCCTAATCATACCGAATGCGTTAACGCTGCTCGCGTTTGTTTTGGGAATCGTATTGATCGGAGTCCAGGTGCGCTTGGAAGAGGAGTATCTGGCCCAGGTGCATCCTGAAGCTTATCGTGAGTATCGCCAACGTGTACGGCGATGGCTTTAAGTTAAAGTCGACCGCCTTCAGAAATGTCGCCCCGCGGCTTATCAAGAAAGTTGAAACCGAGATGTATCGTAGTGCTGACTCCCATGAGTGCTAACAACGAGTGGCCGATAACCGG
>DATELP010000237.1:0-22648 GCA_035276425.1 Pyrinomonadaceae bacterium | reverse complement strand
GAGGGACGCGAGCAGATGCTCGTAATCATCAGCGACGAAGCAAATCTCGCCAAACTCGATCGCTACAAAGAGATCACGGCCAAACTCGGCGATCCGCGCAAGCTCAGCGAAACCGAGGCCCACACGTTGATCACTGAAGGCAAACCGATCTATTGGGCTTCGGGTTCGATTCACTCGCCCGAAACCGGCTCGCCCGAGATGTTGATGGAGCTGGCTTATCGTCTCGCCGTCGAAGATTCACCGTTCATCGAGGACATTCGCAAAAACATGATCGTGATGATGACGCCGGCGCTGGAAGTCGACGGCCGCGACTTCATGGTCGACCTCTACAACTACCACCGGTCGAACCCGGGCAAACCGACGCCGCCACTGCTCTATTGGGGCAAGTACGTCGCGCACGACAACAATCGCGACGGCCTCGGCATGGCGCTCGCGCTGACGCGCAATCAGATGCGCACCTTTCTCGAGTATCACCCGACCGTGCTGCACGATCTGCACGAGTCAGTCCCGTATCTCTACACGATGACGGGCACCGGTCCGTACAACGCCTGGCTCGATCCGCTCGCGATTGACGAGTTTCAGTTGCTGGCCTATCACGAGATCGAAGAGATGACAAAGCGGGGCGTGCCCGGCGTCTGGACTCACGGTTTCTACGACGGCTGGGCGCCAAACTACATGCTCTACATCGCCACCGGTCACAACGCCATCGGCCGTTTCTACGAGACTTTTGGCAACGGCGGCGCAGACACACGTGAAAGAACCCTCGGCGCGAACCAGACGTCGCGTGTTTGGTATCGTCCGAATCCGCCCTTCCCGCGCGTCAACTGGTCGATGCGTAACAACGTGAACATGCAGCAGTCGGCGATCCTGTTTGCCATGAACTTCGTGGCGAAAGAGAAGGAGCGTTTTCTCAATAATTTTTATTTGAAGAGCCGACGCTCGATCGCCAAAGCGTCGAACGAAGGCCCGGCGGCTTACATCATTCCGGGCGACACGCCGCGTCCGGTCGAGGCGGCCGACATGGTCAACCTGATGCGGTTGCAGGGAATTGAAGTTCATCGCGCGGCGAAGGAGTTCAGTGTCAAAGACCAGAAATACGCCGCCGGTTCTTACATCGTGCGCATGGACCAGCCGTACTCGCGCATGGCCGACATGCTGCTCGACACGCAGTATTACAACGTGACCGACCCGGCGCCGTACGACGACACCGGCTGGACCATGGGGGCGATGCGCAACGTGAAGACTGTGCGCGTTGTGGACAAGAGCGTGCTTGACGTTGACGCAAAGCTGCTCACCGAAGATGCAAGGGTCACCGGACAACTGACCGGACCGGCTTCGGCTGCGGGCTACGTTATCAATCACAACACCGACAACACGCTCGCGACGCTTCGTTTCCGTTTGAAAGACGTGAAGATGAGCGCCGCCGAAGATAGTTTCAAGATCGGTAACGAACAGTTCAATACCGGCACGTTCATCTTGAAACAGGAGGGCAATCCTTCAGACCTGCGGTCGCGCTTGCAGACCGCGGTTACAGAACTGGGTTTGAAAGCGATCGCGGTTGCGAAACTGCCGGAAGTGAAGAGTCACGAACTCGCAGTGCCGCGCATCGCGATCGTTCACACGTGGACCAACACGCAGAACGAAGGCTGGTTCCGGATCGAGTTTGACCGTTTACAGATTCCGTACACGTACATTTCCGATCAGATGATCGGCAGGACGCCGAATCTGCGCGAGAAGTTTGACGTGCTGATCTTCCCGCCGGTCGGCGGCTCTGCGCAGACGATCGTCAACGGCATGCCGATGCGCGGCGACCCGATTCCGTGGAAGGCTTCGGCAATCACGCCAAACTTCGCGCACTCGCCGGATCAAACGGACGACATGCGCGGCGGCATGGGTGTGACCGGTGTGGCAAACCTACAAAAGTTTATCGAAAGCGGCGGGTTGTTCATTACGGTTGGAGGTGTTTCGAGCATTCCGATCGATTACGGCATCACGAGCGGAGTTTCGATTCAAGCGGCTGACAAACTTCAGGCGCGCGGCTCGATCTACAACGGCACGTTTGCGGATCGAAAGAGTCCGATCGCTTATGGTTCCGACGCCGGTTTGCCGCTTTACTTCAGCCAGTCGCCGCTGTTTCAGGTTGCGGCAGGTGGCGGCGGTGGATTTGGCGGTGGCGGTGGTCAGGGCGGTGGTGGAGGGCGTGCTTCGGGACGCGGTGGTGTTAACGATCCCGATGTGATCCAGGCGATGCCGCAACCGCGTCCGGCGGATCCGAACAACCGGCCCGATCCGGATCAGGATGCGCGCGAGAGTCCGTTCTACACTCCGCCGCAGTTGCGTCCGCGCGTGGTGATGCGTTTTGTGAATGACGAGAAGAATCTGCTGATCAGCGGCATGCTCGCGGGTGCGAACGAATTGGCGAATCGTCCGGCGATCGTCGATGTTCCGGTCGGCAAGGGACACGTGGTGATGTTTGCGACGAACCCGATGTGGCGCCATCAAACACAGGGTGAATTCTTCTTGCTCTTCAATGCGGCGCTGAACTACGACAATCTCAGCGTGGGAAGAGCTGAAACGCCACGTGGTGGTCAAGGCCAAAGCTCAACCGCCAACGAAGATCAATAGGTCCTATAGGTCCAATAGGACCTATACCGGCCCCTGTAACTATGGACCCTCTCTTATCCCCAATCGAAGCGCGCGTTCTCGGAGCGTTGGTGGAAAAGCAAATTTCCACTCCGGAATACTATCCACTAACGCTCAACGCGCTGACGCTCGCCTGCAATCAGAAAAACAATCGCCATCCGGTGACTGCGTACTCTGAAAACGAAGTAGCGCAGGCAGTGGAAACCTTGCGCGAGAAGAACCTCGCGTACGTGTTCTACGGCAGCACCAGCCGCGTGCCGAAGTACAAGCACGTGATGCCGGAAGTGCTGCACCTGAATGCGGCTGAGACGGCTTTGATGTGCGTGTTGTTGTTGCGCGGGCCGCAAACGCCGGGCGAACTGCGTGGCAACACGTCACGTCTTTATGAATTTTCCGGGCTGGACCAAATCGAACAGACACTCGCGGGATTGATCACGCACGAACCCGATCCGCTCGTCGCGCGTTTGCCGCGACAGTCGGGACAGAAAGAAGTCAGATTTGGGCATTTGTTGTTTGGCGAAATCCCTGTTGAAGTACCTACCGAAGCCAGACCCACATCCTCTCGTCAATCACTTGAACAGAAGGTCGACGCGCTTGCCGCGGAAGTAGAAAAACTGCGCCTCCAATTCGACGAGTTCAAAAAACAGTTCGAGTAGCTTAAGCCACATAGAGGCACAAGAACTTTTATGTGCTTTTTTGTCGCTCTGGTTCACGCCTGGGCACGTGTTTCAGCTATGCAACCTCGCACCCGAGGCGTATAATGAACCTCCCTTATGAGTCTCGAACTTTTCCACCCAGCAGTCGCGCGCTGGTTTGCGCGGAGTTTTCCCGCGCCAACCGAACCACAGCTTCAAGCCTGGCCGGAGATCAAAAAACAGCGCCACACGCTGATCGCCGCGCCCACTGGTTCAGGTAAAACTCTCGCGGCTTTTCTCTCGGCAATCGACGACCTCGTTCGCCTCGGACTGGAAGGAAAACTCGACGACTCAACCCACGTAATCTACGTTTCGCCGCTCAAGGCGCTCAGCAACGATGTTCAGCGCAACCTGCAAACGCCACTCGAAGGAATTCAGAAAGAACTTCAGGCAATGGGCTTGCCCGAGGTAAACATTCGCACGCTCGTGCGCACCGGCGACACGCCCGCTGCGGAGCGCACGGCGATGACCAAGCGTCCGCCACACATCGTCGTCACGACACCTGAGTCGCTCTACATTTTGTTGACGAGCGAAGGCGGAAGGCGGATGTTGCAGACGGCGCGCACGCTGATCGTCGACGAGATTCACGCAGTGGTCGGCGACAAACGCGGTTCGCATCTGGCGCTTTCAGTCGAGCGTCTCGAACAACTCGTCAGACAGCACCAGCCGCAAGAGGCACAAAGAGACGCGCCAAACAAGTTAACCCGGATCGGCCTCTCCGCAACGCAGCGCCCGATTGAAGAAGTCGCACGTTTTCTCGTCGGCACGGAAAACATCAACGCCGACAACGTTCCGCAGTGCGCGATCGTCGACAGCGGCCACACGCGCCGTCTCGACATTGCTGTTGAACTAACCGATTCGCCGTTATCGGCAGTGATGTCCGGTGAAGTGTGGGAAGAAGTCTACGATCGCTTGGCCCAACTCATCCGCCAGCACCACACAACGCTTGTCTTCGTAAACACGCGCCGACTGGCTGAGCGCGTCGCGCGGCATCTCGGCGAACGGCTAGGCGATGAGAACATCGCCGCACATCACGGCAGTCTTGCTCGTGAACAACGGCTCACCGCCGAACAACGTTTGAAGTCCGGCGAACTGAGCGCCCTCGTAGCGACTGCGTCGCTGGAGCTAGGCATCGACATCGGCGACGTGAATCTTGTTTGCCAACTCGGCTCGACCCGATCGATCGCGAGTTTTCTCCAACGCGTTGGTCGTTCGAATCACACGGTTGCGGGTTTTCCGAAAGGCCGCATCTTTCCGCTCTCGCGCGATGAGCTGGTTGAGTGTGCGGCAATCATTGATTCCGTGCGGCGCGGTGAACTGGATCGACTGGAGATTCCCGAGCGCCCGCTCGACATTCTGGCCCAGCAAATCGTTGCCGCGGTGGCGGCGGAAGAGTGGACGGAAGACGATCTCTTCGCGACGATCCGGCGCGCTTATCCGTTTCGCAATCTCGAACGCGAACAGTTCGATTCGATCGTTCGCATGCTCGCCGAAGGGTTCACGACCAAACGCGGCCGGCGCTCGACCTATTTGCATCACGACGCGGTCAATCAGCGTTTGCGTGGCCGCAGAGGCGCGCGTCTCGCGGCGATCACTTCCGGTGGCGCGATACCCGACACAGCGGATTACGCAGTCGTGCTCGAGCCCACTGATTTGGTGATCGGCTCGGTTAACGAAGACTTCGCGATCGAGAGTTTGCAAGGCGATATTTTTCAACTCGGCAACACGTCGTGGCGTGTGTTGCGCGTCGAGCAGGGCAAGGTTCGCGTTGAAGACGCGCACGGTCAGCCGCCGTCGATTCCGTTTTGGTTGGGTGAGGCGCCGGCACGTTCGCACGAGCTATCGGTTTCGGTTTCGCGTTTGCGCGAAGAAGTCGCGGCGCAGGTTAACACGGAGAATCCGGACTTGGAGCCCGCCATTAATTGGGTCGTAGAAGAGGTGGGATTGTCCCGCTCGGCCGCGGAGCAGATCGTCGAATACCTCGCGGGGGCGAAGATTGTGTTGGGCGTGATGCCGTCGCAGGAGAATCTCGTTTTAGAAAGGTTCTTCGACGACAGCGGCAGTATGCAGTTGGTGTTGCACTCGCCGTTTGGCAGCCGTTTGAATCGTGCGTGGGGATTGGCGTTGCGCAAGCGATTCTGCCGTAAGTTCAACTTCGAGTTGCAGGCGGCGGCCACGGAAGATGCGATTGTTCTCTCGCTCGGACCGACACACAGTTTTCCGCTCGACGAAGTTTTTCATTACCTCAATTCAAAGAGCGTGCGGCAGGTGCTTTGTCAGGCATTGCTCGATGCGCCGATGTGGAACATTCGCTGGCGCTGGAACGTGACGCGTTCGCTAGCGGTTCTGCGACGTCGCGGCGGCAAGAAGATCCCGGCGCAGTTGCAACGCATGGACGCGGAAGATCTGCTCACCGCGATCTTTCCCGATCAGGTCGCGTGCTTTGAAAATCTTCCGGCTGGCGAACGTGAGATCCCAACGCATCCGCTGGTCGATCAGACCGTAAAAGACTGTCTCGAAGAAGCGATGGACATCGACGGGCTCGAACGTTTGCTTACCTCGATCGAACGCAACGAAAAGAACCTCTTTGCGCGCGACGTGATTGAGGCGTCGCCACTGTCGCAGGAGATTCTCAACGCCCGGCCTTACGCTTATCTCGACGACGCGCCACTCGAAGAGCGCCGCACCCGCGCGGTGTTTCAGCGCCGCTGGCTCGATCCGGAAACAGCGAGCGACATGGGCAAACTCGATCAGGGCGCGATCGATCGCGTGCGTGAGGAGGTCTGGCCCGAACCGCGAAATGCAGATGAACTGCACGACGCGCTGGTTGAACTCGGGTTTATAACGGCGCAAGAAGGTACAGTGTGGCGAGAGTTTTTCACTGAACTCAATCGGGATCGTCGAGCTGCGACACTAATTGGTAATAAAAATTTATGGGTCGCCGCCGAGCGGTTGCCACAAATTCAATCCGTGTTTCCGTCAGCCACGTTTGAACCCGCAATCACAGCTCCGGAAAGCGTTTCTCGCACCGCCTGGACTTTCGAAGACGCTCTCGTCGAGATCATTCGTGGGCGACTCGAGGGCCTCGGACCGGTCACTGTCGATCAGTTAGTTTCGCAATCCGGCCTTAATAAACTCGAGATAGAAACCGCGCTGCTCAAGCTCGAATCCGAAGGGTTCGTCATTCGCGGACGCTTCACGCCCGGCATTGCCGAAACCGAATGGTGTGCGCGCAGGCTGCTGGCTCGAATTCACAGCTACACGCTCAACCGCCTGCGCCAGGAGATCGAACCGGTTTCGAGTGCCGACTTCATTCGTTTCCTTTTGGCGTGGCAGAAACTAACGCCCGATCATCAGATGGAAGGGCCTGAGAGCGTGCGCGCGATCATCGAGCAGTTGGAGGGATTCGAAGCACCCGCCGCGGCTTGGGAAGGCGAGATCTTGCCGTCGCGGCTGGTTGAATACGATCCCGCATGGCTCGACGCGCTTTGTTTGTCTGGTGAAGTTGTGTGGGCGAGATTGACGCCACCGGTGCGCACGACGACCGATGCGAATGCTGACCGCCCGCGCGGCGCTGGACCGGTGAAAAATACTCCGATCGCGCTCCTGAAGCGCAAGAACTTCGCGTTGTGGAGTTCGGTGTTTCCGTCGCTGCCGGCAACGACCGCGAACGAATTCTCCACCACGACGCAAGTGGTCTATGAATATCTAAAACATCGCGGCGCTTCGTTCTTCACCGACATCGTCGAAAGCAGTGGCCTGCTGCGTAGTCAGGTTGAAGAGTCACTTGCCGAACTCGTAGCGAACGGCGTCGTAGTCTCCGACAGTTTCACTGGCCTCCGAGCATTGTTAACTCCCGGCAGTCGCAAGACTCAGGCTGCTGCACGGCGCAAACATCGCCAACCGGTTTACGAAATGGCGAGCGCCGGCCGTTGGTCCATCATTCATCGTGAAAACGGTAACGGCTCAACCTCAAACCGCAACAACCAGAACCCGATCGATCAGGAAAAAGCGGAAGAGATCGCGTGGACGTTGCTCAGGCGTTACGGTGTGGTCTTCAAACGTTTGCTCGAACGCGAAGGAATGAACCTGCCGTGGCGCGTGCTGTTGCGCATCTACCATCGGTTGGAAGCGCGCGGTGAGATTCGCGGCGGCCGCTTCGTCGCGGGAATTTCCGGCGAGCAGTTCGCTTTGCCTGACGCTGTGGGAATGTTGCGCGCGATCCGTCGCGAAGGCGCGCAGGACAGCATGATCTCCGTTACTGCGGCTGATCCTTTGAACCTCGTCGGCATCATCATTCCCGGCAACCGCATCACTGCTCACACGAGCAATCGAGTGCTCTATCATGACGGCGCGCCGATCGCCGCGCTCGAATCAGGCGACACGCATTTCCTCGTCGAGCTGACCCGGGCAACAGAATGGAAAGCGAAGGCCGCGCTCGTGCGCAAAGCGACGCGTCCGGAACTCCGATCCTACCTGCAACGGCCTGCGTAAAGCCCAACGAACCGATGTCGTTCATTCGCGCACGATATCGTGTCGCAAAGCGGCCTCGGTATGCCCGTAAAGTCACTTTTTACTCGGTTTCTCCTAGAGGCATGATGCTTGCCAACCCGTCCGCAGGAGGTAGTTGAATGAAACTAATTTACTCGAGTAAAAAGGTGGGCGGTTACATACTGGCACTCTTCCTGATTATTGGTTTTACAGCAATCGCCAGCAGTTCTGTTCAGGCTCAATATCGCAACGATCGATATCGTCGCGACCGCGACTATCGTGACGATCGCTATCGCCGCGACAATCGGTACAACAATAACTACGAGATGGCCCGGCAGCAGGGCTACAGTTGGGGTATGAACGTCGGCGCCGCGGACGCGCAGCGCGGACAGAGTTACAACCCGCAGCGTTCACGCTACTGGAAGAACGCGAGGGAAGGTTACAACTCGTCGTACGGAAACCGGGGACAGTACCAGCAGGTTTTCCGTAGCGCGTTCGAGCAGGGATACCGTGAGGGATGGCAGCGTTTCGCGGGCAATGGCCGGCGCAACAACGGACGTTGGAACAATCGCTGGCCTTACTAACCAGAGGCTGAGCAACACTTAACAGGGGTGGCGTTTCGGGCCACCCCTTTTTTATGGAATCCGTTGCCGATTGAAACTGCCTTTAAGGTGTGAGAGCACTAGCCCAACACAATCCAACGGTTTCCTTCAAGCTGGGACTTGCCACCAAACGCCGAGCCCGGCTCTTTTCGCTCGTCAACCGCAAAATCATGGTGCCGTCCACTGAGGAATTCATGCGCGTGAACAACGCGACGATCCGCGAGGGACAGACGCACCGGGTGTGGCCACCGGAAGTACTGCGCCAGTTTCAGATGGCGGAACTGGTGACGAACACGAACGTCGAGCATTATGTCCTGCGCGAGAGCACCATCAATCGCCTTTAGCCACAAAAAGGCACAAAAAGCACAAAAGGCACAAGACAGAAAGGTAGAAAAGTGGACCACTTACTACCTCTCATCTTTTGTGCCTTTTGTGCTTCTTGTGCCTTTTTGTGGCTTACTTCTTCGCGTTCTGTTCGTCGAGCCAGGTTTTCAGGGGCGCGAAGTAGTCGATGATTGCGGTGGCGTCCATCTTGTCTTCGCCAGTCATCGCTTTCAACGCTTCGGGCCACGGTTTGCTCGTACCCATCGCCAGCATCGCTTTCAACTTCTCGCCGGCCTTCTTGTTTCCATAAATCGAACACTGGTACAGCGGACCGTTGAATCCCGCTTCGCGGCACAGCGCGCGGTGAAACTGAAACTGCAAGATCGCCGCCAAAAAGTATCGCGCGTACGGCGTGTTCGCCGGCACGTGATACTTCGCGCCGGCATCGAAATCAGATTCACTCCGCGCCACCGGCGCGGCTATACCCTGATACTTCTCGCGCAACTCCCACCACGCTTTGTTGTAATCGTTTGGTCCAACCTCGCCGGAGAAAACTTTCCAACGCCACTGGTCAACCAGATAACCAAACGGCAGAAACGCCACCTTGTCGAGCGCACGATTCAACAGGAAACCGATATCCGCTGACTGGTCCGGCACTTTCTCAATTAAACCAAGCTGCTTGAGATACGGCGGCGTCACAGACAGCGCGACCGTGTCGCCGATCGCTTCGTGAAACGCGTCGATCGCGCCGTCGCGGAAGAGATACGGCTGGCCGGCGTAAGCCATTTGATAATAGTTGTGACCGAGTTCGTGATGGACCACCGAAAAGTCTTCTTCGTTGATCGCGATGCACATCTTCAGCCGCACGTCTTTTTCGTAGTCGATGTCCCACGCACTCGCGTGACAGACAACTTCACGATCCGCCGGTTTGGTAAACATCGATCGTTCCCAGAAACTTGGCGGCAACTGCTCGAAACCTAGCGAAGTGAAGAACCCTTCGCCGTAACGGACCATCTGTTTGGCGTCCGTGTTTCGAGCTTTGAGAATCGCCGTCAGATCGTAACCGCGATCGGACGTCGCCGGCGCGAGTAGCGGATAGATGTTGCCCCACGTTTGGGCCCACATGTTTCCGAGCAGGTGCGCGGGAATCGGTTTGTCTTCCGCAACGATTTCCTTGCCGTACTTCTCAGACAGCTTGTGGCGCGTGTAGGTGTAGAGCGAATCGTAAAGCGGCTTCACTTGCTGCCACAGCCGCTCCATCTCGGCGGCAAATTCGTCGGGCTGCATGTCGTACTTCGAACGCCACATCGCGCCCGTGTCTTTGAAGCCCATCTCCTTCGCGCCTTTGTTGCTGAGCTCGACGAAGCGCACGTAGTCTTTGCGAATCGGCTGCGCGATCTGGTGCCAACCAACCCAAACTCGCTTCAACTCTTCCGGGTCGCGGCTCGTGCCGATGATCTGTTCCAACTCCGGCAGACTCATACACTTTCCTTTGTCGCCGTCCGGACAGTACTTGCCTTTGCCGTAATCGCCCTCCATCGACGCGGCGATCTTCGTGAGTTCGGCGCGTTCGGCCGGATCTTTTGGCGCCGGAAGCGTGAGCGAGAGTTTCAAGAGCAGTAATTTGCGCTTCTCTTCCGGTGAAAGGTTCAACGATTCAAAGCGCCGTCCTTGTTCGGCGAGTTCGGTCGTGGAACCGATCAAGGTTTCGTTCGCCGCAGCGGCGAGTGCTTCGGTGTCGTCGGTGACGTACGTGCTCTTGACCCAATCGGCCCGGCTCGCGTCGATAGCGAGACCGAGCAGACGTTTTTCAGCATCAGTCAAAAACTTTCCAGCCTCATCAGCAGTTGCTGGGCCGGTAGGTGAAGCAGAGTTTGGAGTGTCAGTACAGGAAGACATAAGCAACAGTCCCACACAGATTAAAAAGAAGAACCCGCTCAACCACAGTTGACGGGGTCGATAATTGAAGTTCACGGCAAACCTCCTGAGTTTTTGGGAGGGCTCCAATATAACCTGTTGTATTATCTAAGACCACTTACCATGAAAACTCTAACTCTCCTGATTTGGGCCCTGGCCCTCGTGTTTGTTGTGCCGCCGCCGAAAGCGGAGGATAACTTCACGCTCGTGAAGGTGAATGAAGGCGTTTACGCGGCGATTGCGAAGAGCGGTGGACTGGCGTCGGGAAACGCGGGCTTTGTCGCGGGCGACGACGGCGTGTTGCTGGTTGATACGTTCTTCACACCCGAGGCCGTCGAAGATCTGATCGGCGTCATTGGCACGGAAACAAAGCAACCGATCAAGTACGCGCTCAACACGCACTACCATTTAGACCACACCGGCGGTAACCAGGTGTTGGTCGCGCGCGGCGTGCCGATCATCGCGCACGAAAAGGTGATGGAATGGCAAACGACGAAGAACCGACGTTTTCTGCCTCCCGCTGACGAACTACAGAAGCGACGCGACGCGGCAGCGAAACAGTTGAGCGAGCTTCCGGCCGATCAGGCCGACAAACGCGCACCACTTGAACGCCAGATTCGTCGTATCGACGCGATGCTGAAGATCAAACTGACGAATCCGACCGTGACTTTTGCTTCCGGCACGGTTCACTTGCACCTCGGCAAACGCGAAGTGTTGCTGTTCACGTTACCCGGCCACACCGGCGGCGACGTGCTCGCGTACGTGCCGGATGCGAACGTGGTCTTCATGGGCGACATGGGATGGCGTAAGACGCTTCCGAATCTTGTAGACGCGACGGTGAGCGATTGGATCGTTTCGCTGGACAAACTGTTGGCCCAATATCCGACTGCGAAGTTTGTTCCCGGTCATGGCGAGGTTGCGACGGCGGCTGAGATTCGCGAGTTCAGAGATTATCTCGACGACCTGCGCACGCGCGTAAAGCAGGCGATCTCGGATGGTCTAACAATCGAGCAGGTGAAGCAGCAGTTAAAGCTGCCGGAAAAGTACAAAGACTTCGCGTTTCAGAACTTCGCCACGCCAAACGTCGAAGACATGTACAAGGAATTGAAGGGAACGAAGTTTTAGGCAGAGATCTGCGTAATCTGTGGACCAGGATCCACAGATTACACAGATGGATAGAAAAGAATGTTACTGACTTTGGGCTATGGTGAAACTATGCCCTTCTTAATGTTCCTCTGCCAGGCTTCGTAATTTCTAATTCGCCGTTTTGCTTGTTTGCGCGTCAGCTTCATTTCCTGGGCTACGTAATCGATTCGGGCGGTTCGATCCTTCTTCTTGTCAAAACGGTCGCCTGGCGCCCTGAGGTAGACTTTGTAAGCGTACGACCATTCTTGTTTTATTTCTTCAGTGGCCTGGACACCACGTCTCTCTGGCATGCTGCGGCTCCTTCCGGGAGGTTTTTTGCGTCGGGATTCTACCTCCCGTTTACTTCCGCCGCAACCAAGTAACCAGCGATAACGTGCTCAAAACAGCGGCTACCCCGATCAAGCCGTAAACCGCGTATGTGACCACGTCCGAATTGATGTAGGCGATCAATTTACGCCCGAAATACAAGGCCAACACAGCCTCGGTCGTGCATCGCACCAAGCGTCCGAAAAATACTGCGGGGAACAGTTTTCCTTTCGGAACCTGCAACGCTGAGGCGGTCATCACTATGGGCGTGAACGGAAACGGCGGTGGCAGCACCGTCGCGATAAAAACCGAGATCCCGGCTTTGTTCTCCATTTTCGTTTTGAACTTCTCGATCTTTCTCTGACTCACAAAACGTTCCAGTCCCTTTTCACCGGCCTTGCGCATGATCAGATCGATTGTGAAGACGCCGGCGAGCGAGCCGATCGCCGACACCAGTACGTAGGCGATCCAGATGAAACTGTCGCGGTTTCTACTCACCAGCGCGATGAGCAACAGATCGTTGCCAAAAGGCAGGACGAGAAAAGAGGAGTCGAGAGCACTCAGTAGAAAAAGGCCGAAGATACCCAGCCTCAAGAAAAACCTAAGCATCAACGGCCTTTATTCTAGTTACGAAAAGCGTTTACCTGACCAATGGTCTGCCTGCTTACCCCAAGCAGTCCTTGCACGATCGCGAGACGCGTCGAGATCCGCGCCTCAGCATATTGAAACCTTCCCGCGAGCGTTTCGGCGCTTTCGAGATCTTTGTCCGCGAGTGTTCCCAACTCCTGGCCAAACTGTTGGACCATCGAGTTTAATCCGCTGCCTCCCTGAAGCGACATCTCGCCATCGCGAAACATGTTGATCTCAAAACCATTCAACACCGCGGCGGCGGCAATCAACTCGTTGAGTTGGCTGATGCTCGGATCGAGGATCTCAAAACTGCGCGCCGGATCGACTGCCGCGAAAGCGCGCGCGACTCTGAATTGCTGCGTGAACTGTTCGTAGTTGGTCGCGCGGTGATTGACCATCTGCCTGGCTTCTTCGAGCAACTGAGTCGACAACTTCTGATTTGTTTTCTGCGTGTCGCGAGCGAGTTCGAGCAGCATGTTGATCTTGTCGCGATCTGACGGAAGCCGGGCGAGTGTTTGCCTGATCTCCTCGATACGCGCGCTTTCGCCTTTCAATGCCAGTTCACGAAAATCAATGCGCTGCATCACTGAATCGCGAACACCCGCTTGCAAGTGCTCGGTCGCGATCTGGCGGGCGCGATCGGCGTTTCCTTCTTCGAGGGCTTTAAAAGCCGCCTGTTGATAGAGCCGCGGTTGCATCTGCGGCGGCGCCATTGATGCTGCCTGAATCAAAGCGTCGGCTGTGGGATCGCCCTGAAGCGCGCTCATAGTTTGCTGCATGTTGTTGAATTGAGAGGTTGACCCCAGGCCCATGTCCGCAAGTTTCTGACGAACCGCGGCAGCCTTAGACGGTGCATATTGATCGATCATTGGCAGCGATACTTGTAAACCGGCGAGCAGACGCCGCGCGGAGTTCTGCTCGAGTTGCCCATCATTTACGGTGAAGTTACCTACGTTTGCTCCGACGCCGGAAAGGGCGACGGCGGGACGGCCACGTTGAGCCTGAACACGCTGATTGTTCTGCGCTGTCGCCGGTGTGGCTTTCAGAACCGCATCAATAACGCTGCCTAACAAGTCCGTGTAGGCGGTTTGTCCGAGAACCGGAAGCAATGCCTGACCGGTGACTTTGATCACGGCGGGCTTTTGCGCCGGACGAGGGCCACGCACCAACAACATCTGCGCCAGACTCGCTGCTTCGGGATTACTCAAAAGATTTGTGGTTTGCAGCCTCGTCGCAGTTTTGTCCGCGAGCTTCGCGGCGGCGTCGTAATCCTGCATGAACAGGTTATTCAACACCTCAGTCAGCGAGCGTGGAAACTGACCTTTGTCCATCATCTGCTCGGCATTCTGGGCCGCGAGTTTCGGATCGAGCGCCGAGATGCGGCCGAGCAAAATCTGTTCGAGATTGTCTTCGGGGGTGACTTGAAGTCTTTGCAACCGCGGATCGTTGACTTGCGGCGCGGGCAGCGCTGCCGGTTTTGTAATTGCGAGCAACTGATACGCGAGTTGGGCATCGTGACGAGCAGCGGCCAGCACCAGTTCTTGTCGCAGTTGAGGCGCGCGCCGTTCGATGTTCTGTGGTCCAGGTCGGCGATCGGGGTTGTTCGATTGTTGCTGTTGCCGGCCCAGTTCCGCCACGCTTTCGGCGGCCATCGTAAAGAGCGTCCGCGCGCGACCCTGATTGCCGTCCCAGAGCAGATCGGCGGCCGTGGTTTGCACGCGCACGCGGTTCTCGGGGAGCCGCAGCGACTGCGCTTCGTCGATGATCTGGTCGAGCAATCGGAAGGCGTTCTTTTGCTTTTCGGCCTTTTCTTTTTCTACTTCTTCGGTCGTCGGGGTTGGTTGTTGCGTAGGTTGATCCTGGGCAAAAACGGGGAGGAATGTGACTCCAAGCACCAACAGGAGGATAAATAGTTTGTTCATGCGTTTTACCTCTGCGAAGGGACTGGCCGGAATCGTACAATTCGCGTTCGTCTTTAGCAATTCGCCAGCTATAATCCCGCAACCCCGAGTCTATCGAACTCGTAAGGACTAACCAATGAAGAAACTCCTTCTTTTACCGACACTTTTGTGTGTTGTGCTTTCGGTTGCTGCCCAACAACAGCAACAGCAAACCGAGCCGCAAATGAAACTCAAGGAGTTTCAAATGGTGTTGCTGAAGCGCGGGCCGAAAGCCGTGACGACGAATTGGGAAAACTCCGATTTGCGAAAGCAACATCTCGCTTACGTGCAGGCGTTGCTGGAGGCGGACAAGGCGCTGATCGCCGGGCGAATCCTGGACGATCCGGAGCTTCGCGGCGTGTTCATCTTTCGCACTAAGTCGGCGACCGAAGCGCGTAATTGGGTGATGGCGGACCCGGCCGTTGCAGCCGAACACTTCGCGATCGAGATGCACCCGTGGTGGTCGGAAGAGGTGATGAAGAAGACGACCACACCGGAAAAAATGATGACCGCGTATATCGCGTTTCTCGTTCGCGGTGAGAAATGGACGCCGGAGAAAACGCCACAAACGGAAGCGATTCAGAAAGCGCATCTCGAAAACATCAACAAACTCGCCGAGATGAAAAAGCTGGTCGTCGCTGGACCGTTCGGCGACAACGGCACACTGCGCGGCATCTTCGTTTTCAAGGTGAACTCGATCGAGGAAGCGCGCGAGTTAGCCGCGACCGATCCGGCTGTGCAAGCCGGACGTCTGGCCTTGCAGATTCATCCGTGGGTCGTGCCTGAGGGAATACTGCCGTAACGTTGGAAGGTCTTGCCCGACAAGTGCTCTTCTCTGTGTCCTCTGTGCCTCTGTGGTTAAATGATGCTTAAGGAATATCAACCACAGAGACACAGAGAACACAGAGAAGAAGGGTGCAAAGAGGCTTTTCGGGCAAAGCTCGTTGGAAGTTGGAGGCTGAAGAGTATGTATTGCCCGTCCTGCGGTTCGGAAGAACGACAACTCAGTCAATATTGTCGCGTGTGCGGCACTGACTTGCGTGTCGTGCGCAATAGTCTCGAACGTCCCGACGCGATCACGGCGTCGGCTGTTTCGGCGCGTGAGCAGATTGGACTTGCTGTTGCCGATCAGATTCGGCAGATGCGTTCGGGAAAAGATCTCGAACACATTGCTGAAGATGTGTTGCCGTCGTTTGAGAAGTTTTTGGAATCGCCGGAGGAGAGACGTTTGCGGCGCTTGCGGGCGGGCGTGATCACGGCGTCGATCGGTTTCGCGTTGTCGCTGATCATGTTTTTTGCTGCGCTCAGCAAGACAGACTTCTTCCCGTTCATGGTGCCGGGTTTTATTACTTTCATGATTGGCATCGGCGTGATCATCAATGGTCTGCTGTTCACTGTGCCGCGCAAGGAGTTGCCGGGAGAGAACTTTAACGCGCTGAGATACGAAGCGCCCGCGCCGACGAATCTCACGAACGAACTCGGACCAAGCGCGCCACAGCAACTCGCCTCGATCACCGAACACACAACGCATCACCTCAAGCCGAGCAAATTGTGATGCATGACGGTACGCTCAACATCCGGAACGAAATCGGGCCAGAAACTGGTGCGACAGCGATCACGCTGCGGATACTTGAGTTTGGTCCAGGCCAATCTTCGGAGTTACGCAATGAAGATCTCGACGAAGTACTTTTCTCGTTGGACAGTTGTACGCTTTTAATCGACGACGTCGCACACGAAATCCAATCCCAATCCGGCGTTTTCATCCCCGCCCAAACGGCGTTTCGCGTTGAGAACTCCGGAACAAACTCAGTCCGTTTCGTGAGTTCGCAAGCTCCGCGCCAGGAGGGAGGGATTGAAACCCGGATTGTCCGACTCGCGGATCAACGTGCAATGCCCACAGCCGATCGCTGGTACCGAGTTTTGATCGACTCGGAAGTGACGCAGTTTGTCGGGTCGATCCCACCCGGGCGCGCGCCCGATCACTTTCACGAATACGAAGAAGTGCTGTTTATTCTGAACGGCGAAGGCCGCGTGTGGTTGGGAGAAGAATCAAGGCCGATTGGCTACGGATCTTGTATTTATTTACCGCGCAAGCAAGCTCATTGCGTCGAAAACACCGGCACGGGTGAATTGCGTTTACTCGGAGTCTTTTATCCGGCCGGAAGTCCCGCGGTGAGGTACGAAACGGCTACTCAAAATCCCTAATGTCGCGAAACGGCCGTTCGGCGTCGTCGAAGTCGGGGCGGTAGTAATAGGAAGCGCCGTCAAATTCCTGTACCCAACCCTCTTCCATGCCGAGTTCTTCAAGCGCCGCGGTCGCTTTCATCCATTCCGATTCGCGGATGCGCCGCGAGAGCAACATGTAGCGTTTGTTCGTCTCCGCCTGATGCGTCGGGTAATACTGGGCCATCAGCGAGATCGCCACGCGCGGACTCAGCTCGTCTCTGATCCACTCGATCGACTCGCGAATACTGCCAACGTCGTTCGGCAAAACCAACAGTCTGATCACCAAACCGCGCTTCAACAACCCGTTTTCATCGTAAACAAGCTCGTCGCCCGTCTGACGAAACATCTCCTTCAACGCGAGCCGCGAAAACTCTTTGTAACCACTCACTTTCGAATACAAATAACCCGACTCGTCATCCGCATACTTCAAATCCGGCAGGTACACATCAACCACACGATCGAGCAGTTGCAACACCGAAACCGCGTCGTAAGCATTCGTGTTGTAAACGATCGGCACGTTGAGACCCTGCTGCGCGGCCAGCAGGATCGAGCGCGCCATCTGCGGCGCGAAGTGCGTCGGCGAAACGAAGTTGACGTTGTGACAGCCACGGGCTTGCAACTCAAGCATCATCTCCGCGAGCCGCTCGTGCGTGACTTCGTTCTTGAGTTGCTGCTTGTGTGTTTGCGAGATCTGGTAATTCTGGCAATAGACGCAGCGCAGATTGCAGTTGCCGAAAAAGATGTTCCCCGCGCCGCGCGCGCCGACCAGCGGCGGCTCTTCGCCGAAGTGCGCGGTGTATGACGAAACGATCGGCAAACGGCCCGAGTAACACGCGGCGATGTCGTTATTCAGCCGATTGTTCAAACAATCGCGCGGACACACCGTGCAGCTTTCGAGCAAACGCTCCAGTGCCTCCACACGCTGTTCGAGTTCACCCGTGCGCAGCAGGCCAAGATAAGATGGTTCAGTCATGACGTCTGAAGTGGACGAAGTGCGGCCGGTGTTGTTCGACGATCTCCGCCGGCGTCGAACGCTTCGACTGCCGCCACACGAAATCCATCTCGGAATGAATCGTGCTCAACGCCAGTCGCGCTTCGAAGATCAACAATATGCTGCCGTAGAAAAGAAAGCACGCGCCCGCGAGACCAAGACCGACCGGCACCAGATTATGACGCGCATTTCCGGTAAATGCGACGACCCCGATCGCGACGCTCGTCGCGACGAACATTCCGAGACTCAAATAAAACGTCACCATGCAACGTTGCAGCAGCCGCGCACGGCTCGTCAGTTTATCGAGTTGCTGAAAGATTGCCGCCTGGCGTTCGATTGCGACTTCTCCGCGCTCGTTACGTTCGGCCATCTCTTCGAGCCGATCAGCCAACGTGCGCACGCGGTCAACCACGCGACCCAGTCGCGAGGAAGTCGAAAGGATCATGCTGCCGCAGGCCGAAATCAGCACCGCGGGCGTGATCATGGCCGTCAAAACGGCAATGGCGGCGGCCGAATCCACGTTGCTCTTTTATAGTTAATGCTGTAATCCTGTCAAAACCCGATGCGCATCTGGCTTTCCAAAAACAGTGAAGTGCCGATTCGCGAACAACTCGTGACGCAGATTGTCCTCGGCATCGTCAGCAACGACCTGAAGGTGAACGAACGGCTGCCGAGCACACGCGACCTCGCGCGCCGTTACGACATTCACGCAAACACCGTCAGCGCCGCTTATCGCGAACTCGCCCACCGTGGCTGGGTCGAGTTTCGCAAAGGCAGCGGCGTTTACATCCGATCGCACACTGACGAAAAACTCGAGCAGCATCTCGCGCTCGATCACCTGGTTTCGCGGTTCTTACGAAACCTGCGCGAAGACGGCCACTCGCTCGCCGAGATACAGGAAGCGGTGCGGCGCTCGTTTTCACTTCAGCGTCCGGATCATTTTCTATTGCTCGAATCCGATCCGGAGTTACGCGAAATACTCGTTGCCGAAATCGCGTCGGCTGCGAAGGTTAAAGTAAGAGGCGCTGGACCAGAGGATCTCGATGGTTCACTGGCAGGATCGACGCCGTTGGTGTTGTACGGCCATCGAGAAGCTTTCGACGAATTGATAGTTCCGCAGACGGATCTGCTGGTGCTTCATTCGGCTTCCGTGGTGGAGTCGATGAAAGGACAAACGCGTCCGCCGGCTGATGCGCTGGTGGCGATCGTGTCGCGGTGGCCGGAGTTTTTGCGCTGGGCGCGCACGATGCTCGTCGCGGCTGGGCTTGATGCAGATGCGTTGAGCTTTCGCGACGCACGCGAGCGTGGTTGGGAGAAGGGATTGCGATCGGCGACGTTTGTCATCGCCGATTCGCTAATGGCGCCACGAATCCCCGCGGGTTGCGAGGTCAAGATTTTTCGCGTCTTAGCGCAGTCGTCCTTACAAGAAATCCGCGACTACGCCGAAAGATTTTTTTAGCCACGGATACACACGGACGACACAGACCAGAAAACGATTAAAGCAGAAAACAGTCTGTGTTAGTCCGTGTAAGTCTGTGGCTATTCTTTCTCTTTCGCGAGGGTGCGGATGTAGTTAACCACGTGCCAGCGTTCTTCCGCTTCCTTCATCCGGTTCTCACCGGCCGGCATGATGCCCGTGATGCCTTTCGAGATCTTCCAAAAGAGTTCGCCGTCGGTCATCGCCGTCATCCGTTCCTTGTTCGTCAGATCGGCGGGCTTGCGACGCAAGCGTGGAAAATTCGCTTCGTTACCGGCGCCGGTGTCGCCGTGGCAGAACACGCAGTTGCCCTTGTTTCGATCGAAGTAGAGCTCCTTGCCTTTCGCGATCGACTCAGGTGTGGAAGGCACCGGATTCACCGTCTTGTCGGCGTCGTCAGGAAGCTCCCAGGTGTTTTTGGAAAAGTCCTGTTGCGGCGCTGCTGCTTTCGGCGCAGGCGCGATCGAGCGCGAGTCGCTTTGATTCGAATTCTGGTTCTTGTTGGTAGTCGTGGCACTGTTCGCGTTTTGCGCCAACGACTTCGGTTCGATTCTGAACGCACTCGCAAACAAGACCGTGGCGGTGAACAGTAGAGCAAATGCCAGCACACGCAGCGTGATCGACATATTCATTCTCCTTTGAACTCTTTACCTTGTTCGTTTCTTGCGCACCGGTTTACGCGGCGCCGGAGCAGTGGTCTTAGCCTCCGCTTTTGGGGGCTTCGGTTTGAGCGCGTCGGCGATCGCCTGTTGCGGAATATCAGCTTCCCAAACGACCTCGTTGTCCTTCGGCATCAGCTTGATGCTCTTCATGATCGTCTGGAACATCTGGCTCTCCGCGCTCATCAACTTCATGCTGTCGAGCACGTTCTGCGCCTGCTTGTCCGCTCCGGCGTTCATGCCCTGTTGCATAATCATCGAGATCAAACTGCTGATGATCTTCGCGGTGTCGGGGTTGTCGGCGTTCATTGCGCCGCGCACGCTGAAGTTGGTTCCGTTGATTGTAACGGCCGAATAGAAGTTGCCGAAAGGCGTGTTGCAGGCGCCCTCGCGCGGTGTGGTCTCAGTGCCAAACATTCCGAATGCTTTCGCGAACGACGCGAGCGGCGCGCCTGCGGTGGCCATGAGCACGTTTGGATCGCGCATCAACGAATCTACTAACGCGGGATTGATTCGTCCGTTCCCGTCGGCGGCGTCAATCGCTGATTTGAGATAAGGAAGATTTCCGATCGCGAGCGAGTTTGCGCTCAACGGCACCGCGCCTACGTCGACCAACGACTTGAGCATCGGCATCTTCTCAGCTTCCGAAGCAATCGGATCGACTCGCATCACCGCCATCGACTTCGAACCATACTTTTCAACACGCACCCGGCTCTGAAGCGTTAACTGCGCCAACGAGAAAAGTGATTCAGCACTGAAGTCACCGCCAATCACCGCCATTACGTCGGGCGCCACAAAACTCAGATCGCCTGCGGGTTTGTGAAAACGCAACGCAAACACGAGGTAATCGACCGACGACGGATCGAAGCCGAGTGACTTCTTCATGTCCGCAAACGCGCCGCGCATGCCAACGACGTCCTTTTCGGACATCACTCGCGGCGCCGCGTCGTTCAGCACTCGTTGCGGGCTGATGTAGATCAACATGTCCGCATCGGGCAGATTGGCGAGGGACGTCGATACGGATTGGGCCAGCGCGGCAGTCATTAAGAAGGGGATTGCGAGCGCGGCCGTGAGCCAAAGTTTTAGGGAACGGATTTTCAAGTTGACCTCCAGTCGAGATGTTTAGATGTGCGACAGTTCTTTACGCGTGAGTTCGTTTTCAGTGTTGCCGGTGTTCAGCGTGGAAACAGGTTCGAAGAGCAGCACTTCACACTCTTCATCGGCAACCGGCCGGTGTTCGACGCCGCGCGGCACGACGATCATTTCACCCGCTTCAATCCAGACACTCTGTTCCGTTTCCGCCTCGCGGTATTCCATTCGGAACCGGCCTTTGACGACCACGAAAAGCTCGTCTTCGTTTTCGTGATGATGCCAGGTGAACGGACCCTGAAACTTCACGAGCTTTACGTACTGGTTGTTCAATTCCGCGGCGATGCGCGGGTTCCAGCGATCGTCGATCTGAGAAAGTTTATCCCGCAGATTAATTTTGTTCATACTTCACGATAGCGAAAGCAGGTTGAGTCGTGATCGTTGACCAGACCCACAGCCTGCATAAATGAGTAACAGATGGTTGAGCCGACAAACCTGAAGCCGCGCTTCAATAGATCCTTGCTCAACTGATCGGAGATCGGCGTGGTTGCGACGATCGGTGTTCCGCGTTTGCGCCGGATTGGTTTGCCGTCGACGAAGCGCCAGACGTAGTTGTCGAAACTGCCGAACTCGCGTTGCACTTCACGAAAAGCGATCGCGTTTGTGACCGCCGAGTTGATCTTCAAACGGTTGCGGATGATGCCCGCGTCGTTCAGCAACGCGGCGATTTTGTGTTCGTCGTATTTAGCGACCTTCACTGGATTGAAACGGTCGAACGCCGCACGATAGTTGTCGCGTTTGCGCAGTATCGTTTCCCAACTCAGTCCGGCTTGCGCGCCTTCGAGAATCAGGAATTCAAACAGGCGAGTGTCGTCGTGAACAGGCACGCCCCACTCTTCGTCGTGGTAGGGGAGCATTATGGGAGTTTTAGCCCAGGAGCAGCGCTTGGTCATCAGGTCTACAAGACGAATTCGAAGCGTTCTGAGTTCAACCTTTAGGTTGTTCTGAGACAGGCAAGCTAAAGCTTGAACTCAAAACGGGCGCGCGATCAACCGATCTTGCCGGTCAGACACTTTACCACGGAAACGAGTTCGCGGATGTCCAGGGGTTTCGCGAGGTGAGTATTGTAACCGGCAGAAATGGCCCGGAGCCGGTCCTGAGCGCGCGCGTACGCGGTCAACGCGATGGCGGGAAGGTGCTCTTCCTCTGAGTCTTCCTCTTCACGGATCTGCTTAATCAAACTGTAGCCGTCTGTGTCGGCCATGCCGATGTCGCTGATGAGCAGATCGAAATGCTGTTGGTGAATCAGCTCGAGCGCCTCGGCGGCGGAGGCAACACCGATGACATTGGCGCCGTGCTCGCGCAGATCGATCGCGAGCAGATCGAGCGCGTCGAGTTCGTCTTCAACCACCAGAATGCGTAGATCCGCGAGGTCAACCTCGGTCGGCTGCTCTTCCGGTGTCGCCGTGGTCTCGGACGTATTCAGACTCATTTCAACACTCGGCACCGGCA
>DATELP010000236.1:0-22058 GCA_035276425.1 Pyrinomonadaceae bacterium | reverse complement strand
CTAAACGCACCTACAAAGCGCCGGAGCGTCCGCCATTAGCACTCGCACCCGTTCCGGATTTCGGGCTCGTCAATCTCAAGAAATACAGTTGCATGTCGGTGCAGTACTCGCGCGGCTGTCCGTTCTCCTGCGAGTTTTGCGACATCATCGAGATCTACGGCCGCATTCCGCGCACGAAGAGCAACCAGCAGATGATGGCTGAGTTTGACGCCTTGAACCGTCTCGGGTGGAAGGGTCCGTTATTCATCGTCGACGACAACTTCATCGGCAACAAGAAGAACGTGCGGCAACTGATGCCCGATATGATCGCGTGGCAGAAACAGAACGGGATGCCGTTCTCGCTGTTGACGGAAGCGAGTGTGAACCTGGCGGATGATGATGATCTGTTGGCGTCGATGAGAGATGCCGGGTTTCGCCGCGTTTTCCTCGGCATAGAGACGCCGGTTGAAGAGAGTCTCAAAGAGGCGCAGAAGACGCAGAACCGCGGCAACCTGCTCGACTCCGTGCGCAGGATACAAGCCTACGGCATGGAAGTGATGGCCGGTTTCATCGTCGGCTTTGATAACGATCCGGAAGACATCTTCGAACGTCAGATCGAGTTCATTCGCAAGAGCGCGATTCCGATGGCCATGGTTGGCATGCTCAACGCGCTGCCCGACACGCAACTGTGGCGACGGCTCGAACGCGAAGGCCGTTTGCTCGGCAATGACGCCACCGGTAACAACACTTTGTCGTCCTTGAATTTCATTCCGCGCATGGACGCGGAAAAACTTCAGGCTGGGTATCAGCGCATCATGCGCACGATCTATAAACCGAGCGAGTACTACCGCCGCGCGCTCGATTCGCTGCAACGAACGCCGCAGGACGTGCCCGAAGCGCATCAGTATCACGGCGTCAAAGCCGTCGCCGCGTTTCTGCGCATCGCGATTCGGCTGGGCGTGCTCGACGCGGAACGGCGCGAGTTCTGGCGGTTTTTCGTGAAAGCGTTGCGCACGGATCGCGATCGAATGACGGAACTACTGCGTCATGCGGCGATGGCCTACCACTTCCGCAAGTTGACTGAGTCTCACTGCTATTCGTGATTTCCAGAAGTACGGTTTATAGCCACAAAAAGGCACAAGAAGCACAAAAGGCACAAGAAGGGTGAAAAGAGGTTTGCTAACTCAATTCTCCTTTTTGTGCCTCTTGTGCTTCTTGTGCCTTTTTGTGGCTATTAAGTTGAGGTAAGCGCTACGTGATTTCCAAGAATTCTGCGTTTGCGGCTCTACGGCATCGCGATTTCCGCCTCCTCTGGTTGGGCCAAATCGTGTCTGTGACGGGATCGCAGATGCAGCTCGTCGCGATTAACTGGCACGTCTATACATTGACGAGATCTGCGCTGGCGCTTGGACTTGTTGGTTTGTTTCGCGGAGTGCCGGTGATTCTTTGTTCGCTGGCGGGCGGCGTTGTTGCTGACGCAGTAAATCGCAAGCGGCTGATGATGGTCACGCAAAGCGTGATGCTGGTCAGCGCCGGACTACTCACCGCGACGACACTCGCCGGTATACAAAGTGTCTGGCCCATCTACGTGTTAAGCGCGATGGCTTCAGCGGCGACGGCGTTTGACCTTCCCGCGCGACAGTCGTTAATGCCTTCACTCGTGCCTATCGAAGACTTTCCGAATGCCGTCAGTATCTACGTGATCGTTTTCAATATTGCGACTATCGGCGGTCCGGCGATCGCGGGCGTGTTGCTGGCGGAAAGTGGTCCGGCGTTGATCTATCTTTTCAACGCATTCTCATTTGTGGCGGTAATCATCGCTCTGTTGGCAATGCGGGCGAGCGGCAGTCCCGACCTCCAGATCTCTCGCAAAGAGGCGTTGAGTTTCACAGCTCTGAAAGAAGGTCTACAGTTCGTTTGGCGCACGCCGATCATGGTCCAGACGATGACGCTGGATTTCGTCGCGACGTTCTTCGCCTCAGCCACTCTGCTGCTACCGATCTTTGCGCGTGAACGTTTGAACGTCGGTGCACATGGCTACGGTCTCCTGGCAGCCGCGCCCGCGCTCGGATCGGTCGTCACGGCCTTCCTGATGGCGCGTCTCGGAACATTACAGCACGAGGGACGGCTGGTTGTTGGCGCGGTGGCTGTGTATGGAGTTGCGACAGCAGCCTTCGGTGTTTCGACTGCGTTCTGGTTTTCGTTGGCGATGCTCGCGGTCACTGGCGCCGCGGACACGGTCAGCACGGTCTTGCGACAAACGATTCGACAACTCGTGACGCCAAACTATCTGCGCGGTCGCATGACTTCCATCAACATGATGTTCTTCATGGGTGGTCCACAGTTGGGTGAGTTGGAAGCTGGGGTGTTAGCGGCGCTCATCGGAGCGCCGCTGTCTGTTGTTGTTGGTGGTTTATGTTCGACGACCGCCGCGGCAATCACGGCGGTCAAGTCGAGGAGCCTGATGGAGTTTGAGATCTCAGACGTGAAATCCGAGATTACAGTACGGTGATCTGGTTATCGACGCTCTTGACGCCCTTCACCTGTTTCGCCATCTGTTCGAGTTGCAATTTCAAAGCGTCAGTCTTCACCGTGCCAAACAGCGTGACTTTTCCATCGATCACAGTCGCGGTAATACCGAGCGCCGAGAACGTCGGATCGTCTGCGAGTCGTTTGTCGATCGCGGTCTGAATGTTCATGTCCACGTTTGCCGGACTGGTCGACTCAGTTCCCGCGGTAGTGCCACCTGCCGGCGGCGTTACGATGATCGGAGCCGGCTGCGTTGTTACTGGAGCCGGTTGTTGAATGATGACCGGAGGCTGTTGCGCCGGCGCAGGCTGCTGGACAACTGTGGTCGATGGCACTGGAGCCGTTGCGACGGTCGTGTCAGTTGTTGGTTGAGTACTCATCCAGAAGAGCACCAGCATAGTGATCAATGCGATAGCGACCACGACCAGCACGCCGACCATGCCCGCCGAGATACCGTTGCGATCGTCAGACCGAACCGATTGTGTATGGACCACCTCGCGGCGCTCGCTCGGTGTTTCCACAACCACACGGCTTCTTTTTGCCTGTTCTTCATCGTATGACATCAGTTTGCCTCCATTGTTTTTCAATCAGCTTGTCAAAATTTGTTCGTGCTCGGCCTTCCGCCGAGAGCACTGTTCCGGTTAAAACGAGTAAGCTCCAAATCAGAATGAAGATCAGTACTCTCTTCATCGCCGAGTCCTCCTGTGCCACTGTTCTGAGTTCAGCCTTTAGGCTGCGTGGTTACGGCAAGCTAAAGCTTGGACTCAGAACGGCCGCCCGTGATGAAACGCGGAATGGCAAACTGCATTCCCGAGGTGGAAACCGCGATTTTATTGGGGAAATCTCACGAAACGTAATGGTCACTTGTTCCGATACCGTACGCTTGATACTTTGTCCTTGTAACCAATGACTACTGGAATCGTTCACCATCCGATCTTCCGTGAACATGACACTGGACCCGGACACCCGGAGACCCCTTCGCGCTATCAAGTCGTGATGGAGGCGCTGAAAGGTGATGCGGCGTTATGGTCCAGCCTCGTGGAAGTGCAGGCGCGTGAAGCGCCGCGCGGCGACATTCAAGCGGCTCATTCGCCGCAGCTCTACAAGCACGTCGAACGTGTCGTAAGCGAAGGCACCGGTTATCTCGATGCCGACACGGTTGTCTCGATGCGTTCTTTCGACGCGGCGCGTTATGCGGCGGGAGCTCCTTGTCAGGCGATTGATCTGATCATGAAGGGCGACGTGAGTAATGCGTTCGTTCCGGTGCGTCCGCCTGGTCATCACGCGACTGAAGAACGTGCGATGGGATTTTGTCTGTTCAATAACGTTGCGGTTGCGGCGCGCTATGCACAGCAGCACTACCCGGAGATCGAACGCGTCGCGATCCTCGATTGGGACGTGCATCACGGCAACGGCACGCAGGGAATTTTCTATGCCGATCCTTCGGTCTACTTTTTCTCGTCGCATCAATATCCGTGGTACCCGGGAACCGGAACACGCGGCGAGAAGGGAACTGGTCGTGGACTGGGTTACACGATGAACCTGCCGTTGCGTGCCGCGACGCCGGCGCTGGAGCAGAAGCGTGCGTTTGAGGCTGCGCTGGAAGAGATGTCGACTGAATTTAGTCCTGACTTGATCATCATCTCGGCGGGTTTCGATTCGCATGTCGGCGATCCGCTCGGACAGTTGCTGCTCACGGATAAAGACTTCGTTGACATGACGCGCGCGGTGAAGCAGTGGGCGGCGAGTAGTTGTCAGGGACGTCTCGTTTCCTGTCTCGAGGGTGGATACAATTTAGAAACGTTGGGTGAAACTGTGCGCGCGCATGTTGAGGAGTTGAGCCACGGATAACACGGATAACACGGATTTCAGTTAGACAGTTGCAAGATGAGTAAGAAAACGGAACGGGTATTTTTGATCGACTCGATGTCGCACATCTTTCGTGCGTTCTTCGCGCCGATGCAGAATCGCGCCGCGCCGCTCGCGACGGCGTCCGGCCAGGTCACACAGGCGGTCTACATCTTCGCGAACATGCTGCTCAAGCTCCTGCGGGAAGAGCAGCCTGACTACATCGCGTGCGTGTTTGAATCGCGCGAGAAGACGTTTCGCCACGAGACGTTTGCCGACTACAAGGCGAACCGGCTCGAGATGCCTGAAGATCTATCGAGCCAGATGCCTTACATCTTCCAGCTTTGCGACGTGCTGAACATCGAGGTGATCAATTCGCCTGGTTACGAAGCCGACGACGTGATCGGAGCGCTCGCGAATAAAGCCGCGGCCGAAGGTCTGCAAGCTGTAATCGTGTCGAACGATAAAGATTTGTGCCAGCTCGTGAAAGATCCGCTGATCATTGTCATGCGGCAGAATTCGCAGGTCGTGAAACGCAAAGAGCCGGTGCCGCCGGTTGAGTGGTGCGATGAAGCGTGGGTCGAGAAGAAGTTTGGTGTCACGGCAGACAAGCTCGTCGATCTGCTCGGCTTAATGGGTGATTCGATCGACAACATTCCCGGTGCTCCCGGAATCGGTTCGAAAGGCGCGGTGCAGATCATTCAGCAGTTTGGCTCGATCGAGAATGCGCTGGCGAACTGGGAGTCAGTGAAGCACAAGACGTATCGCGAGTCGTTGCGCAACAACGCGGATCTGATCAGGCAGTCGCGTGAGCTGGCGCGCATTCGCACGGATCTCGAAGTTCCACTCGAGCTCGACAAGATCAAGACGCGTCCGCCCGATCGCGCCGCGGCGTATCAACTGTTTCATGAGTTGGAGTTCACGTTACTCCAAAAGGAATACGCAGACGCAGCGGTGCAGCGTCCCGCAACTACGGACGCCGAACGAAACTACCGCGTCGTCAAAACAAAAAACGAGCTGAACAATCTCGTCCGCACGCTGTTTGAGGGCGAGACGATTGGCGTCGCTATTGCAGATTCAACACCGGCTGGAACGGGCGAGCAGGAATGCTTCACCGAACTCGACGCCACACGCGGGATCGCGTTTTCAACCGCCGCGGGTGTGGCGGCTTACGTCGATCTGGAAAAGTTTGAAGGCGGCGCCGATCAGGCGATCGCGCCGTTGCGTGAAGTGCTGTCGAATGGTTTGGTTGAGAAGTCGATTCACGACGTGAAGCGCGCCGTGGGTTTGCTGGATCGTTTCGATATCACGCTCGAAGGCGTGAAGGACGATACGTTTCTCGCTGCTTACTTACTCGATCCGGCGCGCAGCAAGTACGAACTCGCCGATCTCGCGCGTGAAGCACTCGGCATCGAAAACGGTCACACGCCACCCGCGAACTGGTCTGAAAGTGCGTGGCAAACAATCACTGCGGCAGACTTGACCGGGCAAACCGCGCGCGTGTTGCACGAACGCATTCTCGAAAAGAAGCTCGAAACGATCTACTCGGAGATCGAGCTTCCGTTAGCACCGCTTTTGTATCGCATGGAGCGCGCGGGCCTGAAAGTAGATACGAAAGTGCTGACTGATCTTTCGAACTACATCGGCCAGGAACTGCACAAACTCACCGTCAAGATCTACGAACAGGCGGGTCGTGAGTTCAACATCGGTTCGCCGAAGCAAGTCGGTGAAGTTCTGGGAGACTTGAACATCGACATCGGTCGCAAGACCTCGACCGGACGCGTCTCGACCAGCAAAGCCGTGCTCGAAGAACTGGCGCAACAATACGAACTGCCGCGATTGATCATCGAGTATCGCGAACTCGATAAGCTCAAGAGTGTTTACACCGATGCCTTGCCGCACCAGATTGCGACTGACGGCCGTATTCACTGTCAGTTGAATCAAACCGTCGCGGCGACCGGGCGTTTGTCGTCGAGCGATCCGAACTTACAAAACATTCCGATTCGCACCGAGATGGGGCGGCGCATTCGCCGCGCGTTCGTTGCCGAAAAGGGAAACAAGATCGTTTCGGCCGACTATTCACAACTCGAACTGCGACTCCTGGCGCACATCACGCAGGATCCGGTGATGCTCGAAGCGTTTCAGAAAGGCGAAGACATTCACGCGCGCACCGCACGGCTCGTGTTCGGCGCGCACACTGACGAAGAACTTCGTGAAGCACGGCGCTTCGCAAAGATCGTAAACTTCGCGATTGCCTACGCGATCGAGCCGTGGGGATTGTCACAGCGCGTCGGCATTTCGCGGCAGGAAGCGAAGAAGGTCATCGAGGACTACTACAACACGTACAAAGGCGTGCGCCGTTACATGGAGGAAGTGCCGGTGCGTGCGCGCGAGCATGGTTACGTGCGATCGATCTATGGTCGCATTCGGCCGCTTGCCGGCATTACCGATCGCAACGCAAACATCCGCAAGGCCGCGGAACGTGAAGCGATAAACATGCCGATCCAGGGAACGGCCAGTGACATCGTGAAGATCGCGATGCTGCACGTTGATGAAGAGTTCAAGCGCGCGAAACTCGAAGCGCGTATGTTGATGCAGGTGCATGATGAGTTGCTGGTCGAAGTGCCCGATGCGGAAGTCGAGAAGGTAACGGAGATACTCAAACACGAGATGGAGTCGGCAGTTTCGCTCGACGTGCCGCTGATCGCTGATGTGGGCGTCGGTGAAAATTGGTTGGACGCGAAGCCCTGACAAACCTCGATGCAGCCTGAAAAGAAACCAGAGGTCGTCTATCGCAGGCGCGCGGCGGATCGTTACACGCCGCCGGCAGAAGCGGCTGTTGTCGCCGATCTGGCGAGGCGTGCGTTTCTGCGTGCGATCATGCCTTTGATCATCGGTTTCCTGCTCCTGCTCGGACTCATTTCTGTTTTGGGTTGGCGCAGCGCTAACCAGATGGAACAAGTCAGGAATCTCTCCAGTGACCTGACGCAGCAATACTTCAATCGCCAAAACCTGCTCATCGATCTGCGGCTCAAACTCTCTCGCGTGGACTATGAAATCCGCATTCGCAATACGGCGCTTTCGCAGAAAGGGCTTGCGCCACCTTTCAATCTCAATGTCGACACTGCGCGCGACGACCTGAAAACGAGCATCTCTGTACTCGACCGCAACCCGATCTTCCAGGATCCTGATTGGACCCAACTGCGGGCAAACCTCGATCGATACGTGTGGTTAAGTCAGAACATAAATCTTTACAGTGTTGAGGGACGCGATCTGTTCGACGCAGTTAACAAAGACATCGGTCTGCTGTTCGAGCAGTTGAATAAACTCCGAGAAGTCGACTCCAGAAAGGCTCAGCAAGCGCAACAGAGAGCGCGGCAGTCAATCCTGACCTGGACACTGATCGCGCTAGGCGCGGGCGCGCTTGTTGCCGGCGGGACATTCTGGCAAGTGCAGCGTCACTTTTGGCAGATGCGCAGCAGCATGCTGGAAGCGCGCCGCGAACGCATCTTCACCACTCAACTACTCGAAGGAATGGTCAGCGCCGTTGCCGCGATCGATGAAGAAGATCGCATTCGCAGCGCCAACGCCGCATTCTTCCGTATCTTCCCGGGCGCGAGCATCGGCGCGTCCGTGCTCGAACGATTCGCGCCTGACGACGCTATGAAGATGCTCGAAACAGTCACTGCGATTCGCGTCGCCAAAGCGACGTATCACGGCCGCTTCGTCGCGCAGGTTGAAGAAGGAGACAAGTCGTTTGATGTCTATTCATCACCGCTCGCGATCGACGGCAATCGCGGCCAGATCGTGACGCTCGTTGATGCTACCGAAGCGGCCGAAGCCGAACGCACGTTACGCCGCGGTGAATCGCTTGCCGCTGTCGGACAAGCCACGACGCAGGTGGCCCACGAGATTCGCAACCCGCTCGGCAGCATTCGTCTTGGTGTTTCGATGTTGCGCGACAGCGTGAACGATCAGGAAGCGCTGAACACGATCGAGCTCGTCGAACGTGGCATCAAGCACCTGAACAAATTGGTCGTCGACGTGACGCAGTTTTCACGACAGAAAGCGCTGGAGCGTTCCGCGGTCGATCTGCACGAGTCGCTGCAACTCAGCATCGATCTCGTCAGCGACAAGATTGCGGAGAAGAATGCGAACGTCGAGAAGTTGTTCGCGCGGCGGGCGATCATCGGCCAGTGGGATCCGCATCAGTTACGGCAGGTTTTTGTGAACGTGATTGCAAATGCGATCGATGCGAGCGACGAAAACGCGTCGGTGCGGATCTCGACGGAGTTGTTGACTGTCGAAAGCGACGGCAATGGTCAGCCGCGAAAGCCCTACGCGCGGATTAAGATCGCCGATGAGGGCAAAGGCATGGACAAGGCCACGCGCGATCGAATCTTCGAACCGTTTTATTCAACGAAGAAACGCGGTACGGGTCTGGGCCTGGCGATTGTGAAACAGATCGTCGAGCAGCATGGTGGGAAGATCAGTGTTGCGAGTGAGCCCGGGAAGGGATCGGAGTTCAGTATCGACTTGCCTATTTAAGCCACGGATTTTCACGGATGAACACGGACTGCTTTCTCAGCAGCGTGGATCGTTTGCTCGATGATGGCGTCGGAGTGCGCCAAGCTCACAAAAGCCGCTTCGAACTGTGACGGTGCGAGATAAACTCCTTCGTCGAGCATCGCGTGAAAAAACTTGCCGTATCGTTCGCGACTGGATCGATTCGCAGTTTCCCAATTCGAAACCGGCTCGTCAGTGAAAAAGCTCGTCCACATCGAGCCGACACGATTTGTTTGCGTTTTAATTCCTGCCTCGGTTGCCGCAGCAGTTAACCCTTCACGTAGTTTGCGAGAAGCGTTTTCAAGCCGGTCGTAAACTGACTTATCGCGCAAACGGTGCAATGTGATTAGACCCGCGGTCATTGAAAGCGGGTTCCCTGATAACGTGCCGGCCTGATAGATCGATCCTGCCGGAGCAATGTTGTTCATCAAGTCGCGACTGCCGCCGTAAGCGCCGACTGGCAGACCGCCGCCGATTATTTTTCCCAGCGTGGTGATGTCAGGCATTACGCCGTACAACTCCTGCGCGCCACCGCGTGCGAGGCGAAAGCCGGTCATCACTTCGTCGAAGATCAGTAGTGTTCCGTTTGTTTTGGTGAGTTTGCGCACGGCTTCGAGATAACCCGGCAGCGGCGGCACGCAGCCCATGTTTCCGACCACCGGCTCGATGATCACAGCGGCGATGTCTTTGTGTTCTGCGAAGACTTGTTCGAGTGCGGTCGTGTCGTTGAAAGGAACGGTGAGCGTGTTTTCGGCGAGCGCCGCGGGAACGCCGGGACTGTCGGGCAAGCCGAGTGTCGCGACGCCCGATCCGGCTTTGACCAACAGGCTGTCGCCGTGACCGTGATAGCAACCTTCGAACTTCACGAGCTTGGTGCGGCCGGTGACACCGCGTGCGAGTCGAATCGCGGACATCGTCGCTTCAGTGCCGCTGCTCACCATGCGCACCATCTCGATCGACGGCACCGCGTCCACCACTTCCTGCGCGAGATCCACTTCGAGTTCGGTTGGCGCGCCGAAGCTCGTGCCGCCCGCGGCGACTTCCTGCAATGCGGCGACGACCTCTTCATCCGCGTGGCCCAGGATCATCGGCCCCCACGAACCGACGTAGTCGATGTAGGTTCGACCATCGACGTCGGTAATCGTCGCGCCCTTCGCAGATTTGATGAACCGCGGCGTGCCTCCGACGCCGCGAAACGCACGCACCGGCGAGTTCACACCACCGGGAATTATCTCGACTGCTTTTGAAAAAAGGTCTTCTGAACGCATGACCTGAGAATAGCAAACCATCCACAGATTCCCCAGATTATGTGTTTAATCTGGGGATGGCTTCCTTGGGTTCGACGGTGATTGATTTGAAGCGGGAGAGGCGCACGAGGCCGGGGGCGGCGCCTTTGGGTTTGGAGAGGAATTTTCGTGGCGTGTAGTGGATCACGACTTTTGTGTCTTCGCTTGCCTGACTGAACTTTCCTGCAAGCTGCGCTGCTTCGACGATCGTGCGATGCGGGATTTCTTTGCGCGTCGGGTTGCGCACGACGACGTGCGAACCGGGATAGTCGCCTGCGTGCAGCCACAGATCGTTCGGTTGGGCGATCTTGAAAGTCAGGTTGTCGTTGTCGCGTGCGGCGCGGCCGACGAGTATTTCGTAACCATCGCTTGAGAGGTATCGACGCACGCCTGTAACCGAGGGCTGCTTTTTTTCCTGCGGTTTGCGAGGAGGTTTAGTTTCAATGAATGGTGCTAAAGCCGTTTCGTCTTTTTCAACAAGGATTTTTTCGATTTCTTCCACCTGACGATTGAGTTGCGCTATCTCGCGGTCGATTTGCACCATTCGCTCCGCGATCTCCTCGCGGGCGCGTTTCGCCTTGCCGTACTGACGGAACCGTTGCGCCGCTTCGTCCTGTAGTGAAACGTTTTGATCAATCTCGATCTCAATCGCGGGCGCTCCTTCCGCGTAGTAATTCGTGATCTCGACTTTGTTGCCGTGACGTTTGGCGGTCGCGACGTTTGCGAGCAGCAGATCGCCGATGCGTTTGTGCTCGTTGGGATCGCCGTGACCTGCGAGATCTTTCTGGAGATTTTCTTTGAGCTTTTGTTTCTGCCGAAGTGATTTGAGAAGTTTGGAGCGAACGGCGTTCGCGCGCGAATCGAATTCGCGAGTTTGTTCCAGGGAAGAGTAGTAGGCGTCAGCGGCTTCTGAAGGCGAGCCGGTCGCTGGCGGGAGATCGTTTTCAACACGGATTTCACGGACAGGAGGCATTTGATAAACCCCTTCAATCCGTGTTCTCAAAGCCATTTCAATTTGATTCGACTCGTCCAGCAAGAACAGGTCAGATGTTCTTCCTGTAAGTTGAGCAATGAGCAACGAAGCAGCAAATCTTAATTTGACAATCCGATCGGCAGGTTCCTTCTGAATCTCAATAACCTTGTTGCCGCTTAGCTTGTCTCTTATAAGTTGTCCGAAGCGGTTTAATTGTTGCGACTGCTTCTCCAGGTCTCGTTGACGGCGCCGGATCAAATACATCCGCGGACTCGCAGGCTCCACACTCACAAACAAAAACTCGCCGCGCAGACCGAAATCAAACGCGAACGAAACCGGACTGAGTTGAAATATCTTTCCGAGGTATCTGCCGGTGAGGTTGGTCTGAAGCTCTGCGACGACGTTCTGAAGGAGTTGCTGGTTCAAGTTATTACAACTGCGGTTCGCGTAAATCGATCGTGCGCAGTGTAACCTTCGCGGCTGACCAGTGCGAAGAGAATGCCCACTACCGTCGCCAGTGAAAGCAGATAGAAGAACGAACGCCCGATCGACTGCCCGCCGGTTGGAATCAATCCCGTCTTCGTGTCGATCACGCGCAGCGACAGCATTCGCATGCCCAACGTGCGCCCGGTCAACGCCGTCGTCAACGTCAGATAAAGAAAGGTCACGACCACCAGCGAACCACCAAGCACCATGAGCACGCGCGTGTCGTGGAAGTTCAGGTTCCCGGTCAGATAAAGCGCGCCGGCGATCGGCGACGTAAGCAGCGCGCAAACGATCAGATCGAACACCGCGGACACCACGCGCCGAAACGCAGAAGCACTCTGGCTCGCCAGATCGTCCACGCGCACGGTGCGGCAGATCGAGTCGAGATAATTGAGCGCCGGATCGTTTGGATCGTCGCGAATCAAACGTTTCGGTAGCTGCGGTATTTCGGTTTTTATGACGACTGGCTCAACGGGTGGCGGCACCACCACGAGATGAGTCTTTTCCACCGGCGCCGGTGTTTCTTCGACCGGAGGTTCCGTTTCAAACTCGAGTTGAATGGTCGGGGGAACCGTCTCGTTCATGATGTTTTCTTCTCGTTCCGGAGCGTAGGCGACGGCGGTCGCGAGTGACGATCGCGGAGCACGAGTTTCGAGTGGAGCGCTTTGGTGCGCGCGCTCGATACGTTTGAGGGCGGCGGCGACTAGCGGATTCATTGCCGGCGCTTCGGTTGGCGGTAAAAGTTCGAGTTGCGGCGGGTTATTGGCGGCTTGTGCGCGTTGTCGCTCGGCCTCGGCGGCTTCGCGAGCAGCCTCGCGCGCGCGGCGTTCCTGCACTTCACGCACTCTTTCGCTCAACTCTTTGCGCCACTCGGGCATGGAATTGCGCGAAATACCGGGAAATTCGATGAGTGTAGATCTTCGTTCCGGGGGTGCAGTTGGAGAGTCGCCAGTAGCTTTCATTTTTCGGTTAGGTAGATAAACCGACAGGACTCAGGCCACCACGTCGGCCCGCTTCGCTTAGCGCGAACGCGACGCATCCTATCAGGAATAACTTTAACTGGTCAACGAGAAAATAAAGCAGGCGTTGGGGTTGTGCGTTTGGGGTCTTTGCCACAAAGAGGCACAAAAGGCACAAGAGGCACAGAAGGATGAAAAGAGTTTTGTTAACTCAGTAGTCTGTTTTGTGCCTTTTGTGCTTCTTTGTGGCTCAAAGCGGGGTGCGGCCGGCGAAGCCGGCGTTGACGTCGTGCCACCACTCGAGTTCGTCGCCTTCGCCCATTTGCCAGCAGAGCAGGACCACGCGGCCGTCACGCAGTGAGGGAAAGTCGACCAGGCCGCGTTCGAAATCCTTCAATTGCACGCCGAGAATCTCCAGCTCCGCGATTCGGCCCGTCAACTCGGTCAAAGCAGTCGCGTAAACAACTCCAGCAGTAATCCCGCCGCCGCCCTTTTCCGCAGCCTCCGACGCTTTTTTCGCCTCGTCGCGGTAACGCGAGACGTTCCGATGCGCCTGCTGGATTTTTCTCACAATGGTCCTGACGCTCGGAAGAAGAGCGTTCGCTTCCTGAATGGTGAACAGTTTCATCGGTTGGGGCGCTAGTGTTCGTCAGTGATTCTGATGAACTCGGTGGCCGCGTGAAACTCGGCGGCTTCCTCCTCGTCTATCTCCGTCTCTAATACCACTCGCATCGCCGTTTGAAAAGCGTCGGGCTGCGACTTCGCCATTTCCATCTGGTCCTGTAGGTAGTGCGACGGTATGTGCTCGTGCAGATCGCGCTCGTCGTAACGCGGCTGGTGCGAGATCTCCTTGCGCACTTTGTCCGCGATGTCTCCCAGATCGATGAAGTAATCAGCGACGTCGATCAGCTTGGGCGCGGTGTTCGATCTGAACCCGGCAATCTCCACGCGACAACCTTTGTAAGCAACGGCATTCACGGCGTAGACAAAATCTTCATCGCCCGACACGAGCACCGCGGTGTCGTATTTACCCGCGAGCGAAAGCATGTCAACGGCGATCTCGACGTCGAGATTTGCTTTACGTGTGCCGTCGTAAAAAGTCTTCAGTTCCTTTTGAATTACGCGGAAACCGTTTCGTCGCATCCAGAGCAGAAAGCCTTGTTGACGCTCGGCGCCGATGTCGACGCCGGTGTAGAAAAACGCGCGCAACAAGCGGCCGTCGCCCAGCAAAACCCGCAACAGTTTGTTGTAATCAATGTCGATGTTGTGGAACCGCGCTGCATGGAAAAGATTGTTGCCATCAATAAAAACTGCGACTCTTCCCCGATGTCCTAACTGCCACGAAACATTATTAGTAGGATCGAAATTGTTGTTGTTGTTCATAACCCCGACTCCGCAAATACCCCTTGGTAGATTTAGAATGCTTTGTCATTGTTCACCGGTCAAGTAACGCGGTCCATCAAGCGTCAGGCCGTGGCAAGTACCTGGTCCGACACAGCATCGAGATAGACCGTCTTCATTGGTCCATTACTCACTTCTACTTCCCACGCGAGATACAACTGCAAGCCGCCATTCTGATCCGGCCGCGCATACACAACCAACTCGCGCGCCGTTAAAGCCGCATTCGCAGGAACATTCGACTGTTTCCTGACGTGGTCCACCGCCTCATCCGCATTGATTTTCGCAGTTAGACCAGCGATCGACCCCTGTAAGCGATCCGCGTTCGGAATGCAGTTGCTCGAAATCGAGACCACTTGCCTGTCGGCACGAAAACGAATTACCAGCTTGCCAAACTCACCGCGTAGCGGATAACGAAACGGCCGCTGTTCGTAGCGGGCAAGTTTGACTCCCGACGCCTCGTCGGTTCGTTCGACCAGAGATAGCTGGTTCGGATCGGCGCCGATCAGTTGACGCCACTCGACAATGAATCTGCGTAACGATTCTCTGATTTGTTCTTCAGTTTGTTCTGGTGTATCGCCAACCTTTGGCAGCACGACCGTTCCCGCGTTCGCTGGCAGACTCGCAATCGTGCCGGTCGCAGGATTCAGATTGGCCCCGGTACTTCCCGCCAATCCGTAGTGTTGCGACATCTGATTCCACGCGACTGAAGCCTCTTCGAGTCGCGCAGCCGGATCGGCAAGGCCGATTGGATATGGCGGCATGTTGGACCGTGGTCCGTCTGCATCAGGTGGTTGCAACGCAGCACAAGCACCGCTCGCGAATGCGATAATCGTGACGAGCAACGCGATGAAATGTCTGCTGGCTGACGTATGGGAAAACATTATCTCGCCTCGTATTTTACGGCTCGTCGTATAATCAAAATACTTGGAGGAGCTGTTGCCTAAAGATAACGAAAACATTCGTCTGCCTTTGATTGGACCAGTAGAGCCTTCGGAACCGCAAGGTTTTACGCCGGACCAGATGATAACTTGCGATGAATGTTTGCGTGCAAATCCTCCGACGCGTATCAATTGTCTGTACTGTAGCGTACCTTTACCGACCACTGAATCGTCGGTGCGACTGCGCAAACCGATCCTGCGGCGACCTGAGAAACATCAACTCGGTTACAACACGATCTACTTACCAGGCGATGCTCTCTCCGGCGAGGCAGTGCGTGAAGCAGCCACGCTGCTTAAATTGAAAGAACCGGAGCTCGAAAGAATTTTAGGCGAAGGCGTTCCGTTACCGCTCGCGCGCACGGCGAGTCGTGAAGAGTCGGACCTGATATCCGATCGCTTGCAGGGGCTTGGTTTTCGGATTGTCACATTGGCTGATGAAGGCACGATTAAAAGCGTGAGATCGATGGCGCTTGAAGAGTCGCGACTCGTACTTAATCCGGACCCGAAATTTGAAGTAGCTGTTCCGTGGCCCAACATCCTGTTACTGGTCCCGGCGCGATTGATCGAGAGGCGCGTGGAAGTGAAAGAGGTTAAGAGTCGCCGTGCTGAGAACGAGATACTCGATACGAGTGAGTTCTTCAGTGACCAACTGGTAATCGACATCTATCTCTCAACACACTCGGAAACGTGGCGCGTCAGTGCGAGTGGTTTTGACTTCTCTTGTCTCGGATCGGAGAAAGCTCTCGTCGCGAATGAGAACCTGATGCGAATGCAGCGTCGTCTTGTAGCCCAAGCGACGAACGCACGCTTCGACGATTCTTTCAACCGTCTGCGCCCGCTACTCGATCTTGTTTGGGGACCTGAGCAGGAAACGAAGTCCAGCGGCTGGCGCCGTGAACGTCCGGGGAGACTGAGTCTCGGTATGGCGACGATCAATAGTAATGAGAGCCAGTTCACGCGTTATTCGCGATTGCTTTACTACCTGATGTCGCAGCAACCTCCTGATGCGTTCTGAGTTCAACCTTTAGGTTGTCTTTGACAAGCAAGCTAAAGCTTGAACTCAGAACGAAGGATAAACAAACATGGCGCGTGACGAACAGAACATGGTCTATGGCGTCAATGCTGTGCTCGAAGCATTGCGCGCCGGCAGACGGCAGATTGAGACGATCACGATACTTCAGAGTGCGCGGCCGGATCGTTTGAAAGCGGTGTTGGACCTTGCGCGTGAGAAGGGTGTGCCGGTGCAACGTGTGCCGCGTTTGGATCTCGATCGATCGCTTGGGGAAGCACGGCATCAGGGTGTGGTTGCGCGAATCGCCGCTGCGCATTATGCCGATGCTGATGAACTCCTGGATACGTTGGCCGCGAAAGTCGGCACACCTGATCCGCCGTTAGTTCTCGGCCTGGATGCGATCGAGGATCCGCGAAACATGGGCTCGATGGTGCGCACCGCGGAGTGTGCGGGCGTTCACGGGGTGTTTATTGCCGAACGCCGCGCGGTGGGTTTGACCGGCGCCGTGGCGAAGGTCGCTGCGGGGGCGTTGGAGTACGTGCCGGTCGCGCGCGTGACGAACCTTGTGCGATTGATAGAGCAGTTGAAAGAACGTAACATTTGGGTTGTTGGCGCGGCTGCGGAAGCGAAGCAAACGTACACCGAATGGGACTGGACGTTGCCCGCCGCCATCTTTCTCGGCAACGAAGGACACGGGCTGCACCGGCTGGTGCGAGAACATTGTGACACGCTGGTGCGTATTCCGGTGGTCGGTAAATTGGATTCATTGAACGTTTCGGTAGCAGCCGGCGTGTTGCTGTACGAGGCAAGGCGGCAGCGAACTTCACTTTCGAGAGGCTAAATCGAATGTTCTGTCCTAAATGCGCAGCGCAGAATCTTGAGGGCGCGAGTTTTTGTCGCACTTGTGGCGCCAATATCAGTCTTGTGCCGCAGGCGATGACGGGTCAGATAGTGCAAACCCCGCCACCCGTTGAAGAAGAAGAGATGGACGAAAGCTGTGGCCGGCGTGGCCGCAGGAGACAACTGACGCTCGATGCGGCGTTCAAGAACATGTTCATGGGCGTTGCGTTTCTGCTGATCTCGATTGCGTTGTCGCGAACGATCGGCGCCGGATGGTGGTTCTGGATGTTGATACCGGCGTTTTCGCTGATGGGCAAGGGCGTCGCGCAGTACATTCGCCTCAGAGAACAAGAGAAACGTACGTGGATGCCGCCTCAGCGCATGCAGCCGACGTTTCAGCGGCAGGAGCCGGTTGCGATGCCGCGCCGGACAGATGAGTTGATGCCGCCGGTGCCGAGTGTGACTGAAGGCACGACGCGCCATCTTGGAGTTGAAGCACCCACCCGTCATTTCGAACCTCAGGAACGAAAGTAAGTGCGCGTTTGTGTGCCGGTATGCGCGAAGAACGTCGCGGAGATGGCGGAGGCGTGCCGGCGCGCGAGTGAGGTTGCGGACGTAATTGAGTTGCGGCTCGATTGTCTTGAAGATTCGGATTTCGAAATTGAAACGTTTGTAAAGAAGCTTTCCCACCCGATTATCCTCACGTTTAGACCAGTAGAGCAGGGCGGTTACCGAGCTTTAGGGCGTCCTGAGCGGGAGGCCTTTTGGAACACGGATTTAAAAGCCAATTTGTTATGCGATATTGAAGCGGATCTTGTCCTTACGAATTCTTTTGATTGGCCCCGCGTTATTGTCTCGCACCACGACTTCAACGGTGTTCCTGATGATCTCGAAGAGATCTATGAACGTCTCGCCGCTACGCCTGCGCGCGTTGTTAAGATTGCGGTAAAGGCGAAAGACATCACGGATTGCATTCGTGTGTTTCGATTGCTGGAACGTGCGCAAAGCGAGCAACGCGAACTGATTGCAATTGCGATGGGAAACGCAGGAATTGCGACGCGGGTCCTTGGACCATCGCGCGGCGCTTATCTGACTTACGGTTCACTGGAAGATGAGAGTGCGACTGCGCCGGGGCAAGTCAACGCACGCGCTTTACGTTCGGTTTATCGAATCGACGAAATCGACCGCGAGACGATGATTTGTGGTTTGGTTGGAATGCCGGTGATGCACTCGGTTTCGCCGCACATGCACAACGCGGCGTTTGCAGCAGCGGGTTTGAATGGAGTCTATCTGCCGCTGGAGGTGCGTGAACTCGAGTCGTTCGTCAGACGAATGATTCATCCAAAGACGCGCGAGTTGGATTGGAACGTGCGCGGGTTGAGTATCACCGCGCCGCACAAGTCGAGCGTGATGGAGTTGCTGGATTGGATCGAGCCGGACGCGCAGGAGATTGGTGCTGTCAACACGATCGTCGTTGAAGACCACGAACTACACGGATACAACACGGACGTTCACGGATTGATTGAGCCGCTGCGTGAGCGGGTTGGATTGTTGGACGGTTTGCGAGTGGCGGTGATTGGCGCTGGCGGCGCAGCGCGCGCGGCGGTGTGGGCTCTTAGTAAGGATGGTGCGAGAGTGACGCTATTTGCACGTGATGCGATAAAAGGCGGATTACTTGCTGAAGCGTTTGGTGTCTCGTGTGAAGCGTTGTCCGGAGCTTCGTTTCGTGGTTACGACGTGGTGATTAATGCTACGCCGGAGTGTCCCGCAACGGCCGAGCAGCTCGCGGGCGCGGGCGTAGGTTATGACCTCATTTACAATCCGATTGAGACCGGATTTTTGAAAGAAGCCCGTGCGGCTGGTTGCCAAACGCTCGGCGGGTTGCCGATGCTCGTCGCCCAGGCGTGCCTCCAGTCTGAGCTTTGGACCGGCAAAACCCCACCCGCCGAGGTCATGCACGACGCCGCCATAGCCGCTCTTGGGCGCGCGTTATGAGTTCAGCCTTTAGGCTGCCCTCCAAGCTAAAGCTTGAACTCAAAACGCCTGTTATACTGAATCTGCAGTGGACGATCGCTACAGCAGACAAATCCTATTCAACGGCATTGGAGAAGACGGACAGCGCAAACTCCTCGCGGCGCGAGTTTTAATTGTCGGCTGCGGCGCACTCGGTTCCGCCCACGCCGAGGCGTTGGGCCGCGCGGGCCTGGGCCGCATACGCATCGTCGATCGCGATTTTGTCGAACCTTCAAACCTTCAACGCCAGACAATGTTCACCGAAAGCGACGCCGAGAAGCGTCTTCCCAAAGCGATCGCCGCTGCGAACCACCTGCACGAGATCAACGCTGACATCGAGATCGAACCACACGTGGCGGACGTCAACTACTCAAACATCGAACAGTTAATCGAAGGCTGCGACGTCGTAATCGACGGCACCGACAACTTCAGCACGCGCTATCTCATCAATGATGCTTGCGTGAAGCATGAAACAAACTGGATCTACGGCGCGGCTGTCGGTTCATACGGCGTCACGATGACGATTCGCCCGCACGAAACCACCTGCCTGCGCTGCGTGTTTGAAGAAGCACCACCCGCGGCGAGCGCGCCAACCTGCGACACGGCGGGCGTGATCATGCCGATCATCAGCATCGTCTCCGCGGTCCAGGTCACCGAGACGATCAAACTGATCATCGGCAACACCGCTGATCTGCATCAGTCGCTGACGCAGTTCGACGTGTGGCGCAACGAATGGCGCACGATCAAGCTCGGCGGCCCGAATCCCGATTGCCCAACCTGCGCCTTGGGCCAGTACGAAACTCTCGATAAAGCTGGTGACAGCGCCGCCGTACTCTGCGGCCGCGACGCCATCCAGATCTCCCCGTCGCAACCAACCAGCATCAACTTCCAATCGCTAGCCGAACGGCTTCGTCCGTCCGGCGACGTGAAGTTCAACGAATACCTGCTGCGCTTCAAAACCGGACCATTCGAACTCACGGTCTTTCAGGATGCGCGCTCCATAGTTCGCGGTACCGATCAAATCGCCACCGCCCGCTCGCTCTACGCCAAGTACATAGGAAACTGACCAAACGATGATCACCAAACAACGAAGAAGCATCCCCGTCATCACTATCATTCTGCTCGTGCTGCTTGTTTTCAGCGGCGTACGTGCCGGGCAGCCTGCTCTGTGGGAAACCAGTGGGCGCGCGGAACTACTCAAGGGCGATGCTCGCGGCGTGTCGATCACCGACACGGGCATAGTGATGCTCGCGCCGAAGCTCAACGAAGTTTTCAACACTCAGCAGACCTATGTTTGGGCCAGCGCGATCGATAACCAGGGCAACGTCTATCTCGGCACTGGTCACGACGGCAAGACTTTCAAGATCACCGCAAGCGGCACTGGCTCGCTGTTGTTCGACGCCGCGGAACTCGACGTCACCGCACTCGCGATCGGACGCGACGGCGTGGTCTACGCCGGAACGTCACCGGACGGCAAGGTCTATCGCATCGGCGCGGACGGAAAAGCAGACGTCTACTTCGATCCCGGCGATAAGTACATTTGGTCTCTCGCGGTGATGTCTGACGGTTCACTCGCGGTCGGCACTGGCGACAACGGCAAACTCTATCGCGTGCGCAGCGCGAACGCGTCGCCGGAAACGTCGCTGCTCGCAAGCACGAACCAAACACACGTCATTTCACTCGCGGTAACAGCGCAAGGCGATCTGATCGCGGGAACAGACTCGGGCGGCCTCGTGTTGCGCGTTTCGCCCGATGGAAAAATGTTTGCGCTCTTCGACACACAACTGCGCGAGATTCATGCGCTCGCACCCGCCGCTGATGGTTCGATCTACGCGCTCGCGTTGAGTGATGCCGCGGCCACCGCGCGCGCACCGTCAACAGCGCCTGCAACTCCGCAACCATCAGAGGGCGGCACGCCGACGACCTCGGTAACGATCACCGCCATCGACGAATCAGGCGTTCCGATTCAAGGGCAAACCACGCCGACACGCAGCCGCAGCGACGTCTCAAACGCGCGCAGCGCTGTGTTTCGCATTCTTCCCGATGGCGCGACCGATGTTGTTTGGAGTTCGCCGACGGTTACCGCTTTCGCGATCGCACCGTCATTGCAATCCGGCAGCGTGCTGATCGGCACCGCCGACAAAGGACGCATTTATTCAGTAACCAACGACGGCCGCGACACGTTGTTGCTGCAATCACCGGAAGGACAGATCTCGTCGCTGTTCGTGAAGAACAACCAGGTCTACGCCGCATCGAGTAATCAGGGAAAACTGTTCCGCTTCGGCAGCGATCTCGTGAGTGAAGGAACGTACGAATCGCCGGTTCGCGACGCGAAACTAACTGCTGCGTGGGGCAAGATTTGGTGGCGCGGCACAGGCGCGGTCGAGGTGCAAACGCGTACTGGAAACGGCGAGCGGCCGGATGCGACGTGGAGTGACTGGAGCGCGCCGCTTCGCAATCCGGACGGAAATCAGATTTCGAGTCCGCGTGCGCGTTTCATTCAATGGCGTGCGACTGTGCGTTCCGCTGCGTCTTCAACGCCGGCGTCGCTTGAAGACATAAATGTCGCGTATTTGCCGCGCAACGTTGCGCCGGAAGTGTTGTCGATCAGCGTGTTGCCGATCGGAGTTGGTTTACAGCAGATGGCGCAAGTCGCGGTAGATCCAAATGTCGAATCGTCGGGATTGGATCCGTCAGTGTTTGGACCAGTGGCGCCCGTGCCGCCGCGCCGTTTTTATCAACGTGGCGCGCGTTCATTTCAGTGGCAGGCGGAAGATCGCAACTCTGACACACTCGAATACGCGATTTACTATCGCGCGCTGAACGAGCAGACGTTTCGCTTGTTGAAAGACAAGTTGCGCGAGAACTTCTACACGATCGACGGCGCGACACTCGCGGATGGGCGTTACGTGATCAAGGTCGTAGCGACCGACGCGCCGGACAATCCGCCGGGTCAGAAGTTAACCGGAGAACGCTTGAGCGAGCCGATCGACATCGACAACACACCGCCAGTCGTGAAACTCGTGGGCCAACCGCAGATGAACCGCGATTCCGTGCGGGTGGTCTTTTCGGTTGACGATGCGACCGGAAAGGTGAAAAAAGCCGATGCGAGCATCGACGGCGCCGCATGGATACCGGTCTTCCCGGATGACGGCATTGCCGACAGCGGGCAGGAAACCTACACCGTCGAGTTCGGTTCACTCGGCCCCGGCGAGCACACGATATCGT
>DATELP010000235.1:0-6636 GCA_035276425.1 Pyrinomonadaceae bacterium | reverse complement strand
AGAACACAGAGAAGAAGTTCAGGCAATGACTCCTCGGGGTGCTCAGTTCTAGGTCAGGGGTGATGATGTACCTGCGCTCGGCCTTTCTTCCTTTTCTAATTTCAGTCTTTATCTTTACGGCCCAGGCTCAGGGCGATCTGTTTCGCAGGCATTATGAAGCCGCGCAGCAGTATCACACGGCCGGCAACTACGCCGCCGCCGAAGCTGAGTTCAAGATCATTCTTGCCGAATCATATCTGCGGCTTGGCAAAGTCTACGCCGCGCAGGCGAAGTACGAACCCGCCGTCGACGCGCTGAAAACCGCAATCTCCATCCGTCCCGATTCGACAGACGGCCTCGTCGATCTCTCGATCGCTTATTTCCACTTGGGCCAGTTTCCGAAAGCAATCGAACCGGTGCAGCGCGCGGTCGCCGTTGATGCACGCAATGCCGCGGCGCATCACATGCTCGGCAAGTCGTATTTCATGATGGGCGAGTTTGAAAAGTCGATTGCGGAGTTGCAAGCGACGCTGAAGTTGCAACCCGGCGATTACGATGCTGAGTACACGCTCGGCCTCGCGTATTTGAAAAAGAAAGACATTGCTTCAGCAAAGCAGTTGTACGAAGGAATGGCCCAACGTCTCGGCGAACGGCCGGCGCTGCGCGTGCTGATCGGGCGCGCTTATCGGGAGACCGGTTTTTTGCCGGAGTCGATCGAGGAGTTCAAAGCAGCGATTGCGCTCGATCCCAGGTTTCCGCGCGTTCATTACTATCTCGGTCTGACGTATCTCTACAAAGACGGCGCCGCGCGCATGCCCGACGCGATGGCGGAGTTTAAGATCGAACTCGCCGCCAACCCGGACGAATACTTCGCCAACTTTTATCTCGGCATTCTTTACATCATGGAGCGCAAGTTTGACGACGCGATCCCGTTGCTCGAGAAGGCAGCGGGCCAGCAGCCAAACAATCCCGATCCTTATTTCCACTTGGGCCAGGCGTATCAGGGCGCGGGCAAACACCCGCAAGCGATCGAGGTTTTGCAAAAGACGATCGCGCTCACTCCGTCACTCGATCACAACGACTATCAGGTGACTACCGCGCACTACCGTCTTGGCCAGTCGTTGATCAAGGCGGGCCGCACGGCTGAAGGCGAGAAGGAGTTGCAAACGTCTGCTGAGTTGAAGTCGAAAGGCTTCAAGATGGACGAGAAGAAAGTCGGCGCGTTTCTCAGTGGCACTCCGGCGCCGAATCAGGAAGGCAATTTGGTGAAGGCCGAAGGAGTCGTTGCCGAACCGGTGGCGCTGGATTGGAAGACGCTCGAGAAGTTGAAATCAGAGGAGACGGTGTATTCGAAGTTTGCGGCGGCGGCGCACAACAGTATCGGTGGATTGCGTGCCGAGCAGCAGGACTTTCGCGAAGCGGCGGTGCAGTTTGCGCAAGCCGTGAAGTTGAATCCGACACAGCCGGGAGTCAATTACAATCTTGGTCTCGCTCTTTACAAATCGGAAAGCTACAAAGACGCGATTCCCGCGCTCGAGAATGAACTCAAAGCCGATGCAAACAACATCTCGATCAAGCAGTTGTTGGGACTGAGTTACTTCATGACCGAGAACTACGCGAAAGCCTCAGCGCTGCTCGAACAGGTGATTGCGGTCAAGACGCAGGACGCCGGTCTTTACTATCCGTACGCGCTTTCGTTGTTGAAGGACGGAAAGACCGACGCGGCCAATCGCGCGATCGAACAGATGGTGCTGGTCGGTGGCGACAGTCCGCAGGTACACATCCTGATAAGTCAGGCAAACTACGAACGCGGCGACACTGCCAAGGCGCTCGAAGAGTTGCAAGTGGCGCTCAACCTAGACGACAAGGTGCGGCTCGCGCACTTTTACACCGGTCTGATTTATTTGAAGGATGGGAAAATGGATCTGGCTGCGCGTGAGTTTGAGAGTGAGCTCGCCGTGAATCCAAACGATCTGACGGCGAAGTATCATCTCGGATTTGTAACATTGGCCCAACAGCAGACCGAGCGCGGCGTGAAGCTGATGCGTGAAGTCATTCGCGACCGTCCCGATTTTGCCGATGCTTACTACGAACTCGGCAAAGCGTTGTTACAACAGGGCGACGTTGCGGGCAGCGTGCAAAACCTCGAAGCCGCCGCGAAGCTCAAGCCCAATCAGCCGCACGTTCATTATCAACTGGGCCGTGCGTACATCGCGGCCGGACGTAAGAAAGAAGGCGAAGACCAGCTCGAAATCTCGCGCGAACTGAAAGAGAAAGCGCGTGCCAAGGGCAACTAAAGCCGTCCACAGATTACACAGATGATACTGAAACCACTTCTGTTGATGCTTGCTTTGGTTGTCGCGCTACCTGTGCCACAGGCGCCACAGGCGTCACGAATAAAAGTCAATTTCACTGATATCACCAAACAGGCCGGCATCACTTTCAAACACGTCGCCTCTCCGGATAAGAAATACATCGTCGAGTCGATGAGTGGCGGCGTGGCGTTCTTCGATTACGACAACGACGGCGATCTCGATATCTATCTAGTCAATTCGCTGTCGGTCGATCTGGTAAAGTCGAAAGGCAAGACGAAGAGCGATCTCTATCGTAACGACGGCAATGGAAAGTTTACCGAAGTCGGTGAGAAAGCTGGCGTGAGCGATATCGGTTGGGGCATGGGAGCCGCCGTCGGCGATTACAACAACGACGGCTTCGAGGATCTTTACGTGACCTGTCTCGGCCCCGATCATCTTTTCAAGAACAACGGCAACGGCACGTTCACCGACGTGACGGACAAAGCGGGCGTCAGCGATAAGCGTTGGTCCACCGGCGCTTCGTTTGTCGATTACGATCGCGACGGCGATCTCGATCTCTTCGTCGCCAACTACGTCGACTTCGACGTCAACAATCTGCCTGAGTTTGGCCAGGGTCAGACGTGCCAGTACAAGTCGATTCCCGTGCAGTGTGGTCCACGCGGGCTCAAGGGCGCGGGCGATTCGCTGTTTCGGAACAACGGCAATGGCACGTTCACTGACGTTACAAAACAAGCGGGCGTCTCCGATCCCGACGGCTTCTACGGTCTCGGCGTGATGACCAGCGACTTCGACGACGACGGCTGGGTCGACATCTTCGTCGCGAACGACTCGACGCCAAACTTTCACTATCGCAACAACGGCGACGGCACGTTCAAGGAGATCGGTTTCACCGCCGGCACTGCCGTCAACGAGAACGGCAGCGAGCAGGGAAGCATGGGCGTCACCGCCGGCGATTACGATCACGATGGCCGGTTCGATCTCTTCATTACAAACTTCGCGGACGAGTACAACACGCTCTACCATAACGATGGTCCAAACTCGTTCACCGATCTTTCATACGCCGCGAAGGTCGCGGCTGTGAGTTTGCCGCACGTCGGTTGGGGCACGAAATTTTTCGACTACGACAACGATGGTTGGGTAGATATCTTCGTTGCGAACGGGCACGTTTATCCGCAGCTTCCGAGTTATCGCCAGCCGCGTTTGCTCCATCGAAACAATCGCGACGGGACGTTCACTGAAGTCGCGGCGGAGTTTGGCACTGTGTTGACCGAGGTTCGTGCGAGCCGCGGTGTTGCGTTCGGCGACATCGACAACGATGGCGACATCGATCTGTTAGTAGCGGATCTCGACGGCCCGCCCCAGCTATTGCGCAACGACAATGGAAACGCGAATAATTCGATTCTCATCAAGACCGTTGGCGTGAAGAGCAATCGCAGCGGCATCGGCGCGAAGGTGAAGGTCGTCTCCGGCGATCTGACACAGGTTGACGAAGTGCGCAGCGGCGACAGTTACATTTCGCAGAGCGACATGCGGTTGCACTTCGGACTCGAGAAACGAACAAAGATTGATTTGATCGAAGTGCGTTGGCCCAGCGGCACGGTCGACAAGATCACCGGCGCCGGCATCAACCGCATCATCACCATCAAAGAAGGACAAGGCAAAGTCGACGAGAAGGAGTTTAGGGCATCCGAGTAAATCCGTGGAGCTTTATCCTGGTTTTGATCCTCGTCCCTGTGGCCGTGGCGCAGGACGTCGCACGCTTAGAGCGCGTCGCAACACTCATCCGCGAAAACAAAACCATCGAAGCCGAACGCCAACTCGCGATCCTCTTACGCTCCAAACCAAACGAACCCGTTGCGCTCAATCTCCTCGGTACGATTCGCGCTAAACAAGGCCGCCTCAACGAAGCCGAGACGTTGTTCGTTCGTTCTGTCGTCAACGATCCACGGTACTCAGGCGCGCGCATGAATCTAGCGTATCTATATTTACAAAAGCGCGAACCCGACAAAGCCGTGGTCCAACTGAAAGAAGTTCTTACCGCGGAACCCACAAACACTGAAGTGATGGTCATGCTCGGCGACGCATACCTCGCAACAAACGCGCTCGCCGAAGCCGAACAGCAATACCTGAGCGCACTTGACGGACGCCTCGACAACGCCGCCGCACTCCTCGGTCTCGCACAAATCTCGTTAGCCAAAGGCGAGCTCAAAGAAGTTCCGATCTACCTGACGCGTGTCGGCACGCTTACCGCAAACTCAACATCGCCCGAACTGCTTTACAAATTCGCGCTGCTTGCGCTCCAGGTCGGCATGAGCGACGCCGCAAAAGCCGCGCTCGAAAACGCACTGAAACTGCGGCCCAACGATCCGGCTTACATGCTCGGTTACGGCATCGCCTGGCTGCGCAAAGGCGATCTGTTCGAAGCCGAAAAAGTCTTTCGCAAACTGATCCAGTTGCAACCCAACAACGATCCCGCGCAGGTCCATCTCGGCTACGTGTTGCTGAATCAGAAGAAGTACGACGAGGCGCGGCTGTGGCTGGAAAAGAGCGCCCGATCCGCTGCGCCGATCCCGGAAGTTTTCTATTATCTCGGCCTCGTGGCCCAGGAGCAGAACGACGACGCGAAAGCGATCGGCCTGTTTGAAAAGGCCGTGCAGAAACTTCCGAACTACGCCCACGCGCGCATCGCGCTCGGCTCGAGCTACATCAAGCTGCGCAACTATCCACGTGCGAAAGAGGAGTTGGAAACCGCGGTGAAACTCGATCCGGAAGAGCCCACCGCGCACTACAATCTCGCACTCTTGTACGCGCGTCTCAAAGATCCCGCGCGCGCGCAGGAAGAGATGCGCATCGTTGAGAAACTGAAAGCTAAAGGCGCCGGCAGTGATGGCGTCGTAGTTTTACCGCCCACAAATCCCAAGTAAAATCCGTGTCATCCGTGTACTCTGTGGCCCTAATTCTAATCCTTGCGTTGAGTTCGGTGGTCTTTGAAGAAGTCTCGCCGCAAACGAGCAAGATCACGTGGGTTCACAACAACGCGCAGTCAGTGGATCGTCAGTTGCCGGAGACTGTCGGCGCGGGTTGTGCCTTTCTCGACTACGACAACGACGGTTGGATGGACGTCTATTTCGTCAACAGTGGTCCATCGGATTTCTTCACGCCCAAGACGCCGCTGAAAAACGCGCTCTATCGCAACAACGGCAACGGCACGTTCACTGACGTCACCGATAAAGCCGGCGTCGCGGGTGGAAAATTCGGCATGGGCGTCGCCGCGGCGGATTTCGACGCCGACGGTTTCGTCGATCTTTACATCACGAACTACGGACCAAACATTCTCTATCGCAACAATGGCAACGGCACGTTCACTGACGTCACTGACAAAGCGGGCGTCGCGTCTTCGGGTTGGTCCACTTGCGCCATGTGGTTTGATTTCGACAACGACGGCAAGCTCGATCTGTTCGTTTCGAGTTTCGTCTTCTATGACAAGACGCAGAACCCGCTCTGCACTGACGCGACTCTGCAACGCCGCTACTACTGCGTGCCGCGACTTTTCAAACCCACGCCGTCGCGTCTTTATCGCAACAACGGTAACGGTACGTTTGCTGACGTGAGCCGCGAATCAGGCATCGCCGATCATCCCGGAAAATCCTTCGGCGCTGTGGCGACAGACGTAAACAACGACGGGTTGATGGACCTCTTCGTTGCCAACGACACGATGCCTAACTTCCTGTTCGTCAACAAAGGCGCTGGCAAGTTTGAAGAGATCGGTTTGGCCGCGGGCGTAGCTTACGGCGAAGCGGGCCGGCCGCGTTCGGGCATGGGCGTCGACGCGGCCGATTACGACGGCGACGGTTGGCAGGATCTTTTCGTCGCAAACATCGATCATGAATTTTTCAGTCTCTATCACAACGACAAAGAGTTGATCTTCACGGATCAGCCGGGCGAGATCGCGCCTTCGACGCATTTGTTGAGCGGTTGGGGCTTGAAGTTTTTCGACTACGACAACGACGGCGATCCCGATCTGTTTCTCGTCAACGGTCATCCGGATGACATGATCGAATCGCGCATTCCACGCGTGAAGCACAAAGAGCCGTTGTTGCTTTTCGAAAACACCGGTCGCGGTTTCAAAGACGTCAGCGCGACCTCGGGCGCGGTGTTTGGCAAGATGTTTTCGGGACGCGGCATGGCGATCGGCGACTTCGATAACGACGGCGATCTGGACGTGCTTGCTTCTAATAACGGTGAGCCGCCACTGCTGTTGCGCAACCAGGGCGGCAACAAAAACAATTGGGTAGGATTGGAGTTGGTCGTCAAAAAGAGCAACTCGGCCGCGGTGGGCGCG
>DATELP010000234.1:0-7015 GCA_035276425.1 Pyrinomonadaceae bacterium | reverse complement strand
TGAAGTCAGTGAAGTTTGCGAGATACGGAAAACCGACAACGCACACAGTCAACTTCTCTTCGTTCGCACTCGGCGCCTTCACCGCTCGACGCTCGAGCGAAACGCTGTCTTCATCGTCGATCCCGTGATCGTGCCGGTAGGGAATCACTCCCAAACACGGCTGGTCCAACCGCGCTTCGAGATAATCAACGCCGTCAGTGAACAAACTAAGATCGCCGCGAAACTTGTTGATAAGAAATCCGCAAAACCGCGCGCGTTCGGCCGGCTCCAACAAACTGTATGTTCCGATCAACGAAGCAAACACGCCGCCACGATCGATATCCGCCACCAACATGCACGCCGCATTCGCGATCTCGGCCATCTTCAAGTTGACCACGTCGCGATCCTTGAGATTCATCTCGACCGGCGAACCCGCGCCTTCCAACACGATGATCTGGTGTCGCGACGCGAGCCGTTCGTAAGCCGCACTCACAACTTCGAGCAAACGATCCTTCAACTCGTAATAATCGACGCCGCGATAGTTACCGGCTACCTTACCATTGAGAATCACCTGCGAGCCGATGTCCGAAGTCGGCTTGAGCAGGATCGGATTCATGTCGACGTGTGGCTCGACACCCGCGGCCTGCGCCTGCATCGCCTGCGCGCGTCCGATCTCGTGTCCGTCGATCGTCGCAAAGGAATTGAGCGCCATATTCTGTGCTTTGAACGGCGCCACGTCGAAACCGTCTTGCCGCAGAATGCGACAAAGCGCCGCTACTGTCAGCGACTTGCCCGCGTCCGATCCCGTCCCCAAAACCATCAATGCTCTTCCACTCATCTTTAACTGGTTTTTGTGCCTCTTGTGCTTCTTGTGCTTCTTTGTGGCTCACATAGCCGAGTAGCGTTGTTGCCGCCGTAACAGCAACAGAAATACTGGTCCACCCAACAACGCTGTGAGCGCACCGACCGGCAGTTCGCCCGGTGCGATCACTGTCCGCGCAAGCGTGTCTGCAAGGACGAGAAACGCCGCGCCGAGTAGAAACGAAGCCGGCAACAACACGCGCACGTCCTGTCCAAACAACAAACGCGCAGCATGAGGAACGATCAATCCGACAAAGCCGATCGTGCCACCAACCGAAACCGTCACACCCACAATCAACGAACTCGCTATGAAAACGATCTTTTCGGTCCGCGCGACGTCGACACCCAAACTCGCCGCCGATTCCTCGCCCGTCGCCAACAGATGAAGATCGCGCGCATACGCGCCGAGAATCAGCCAGCCCGGCACGAGGAAGATCAACATGCGCCAGAGTAGACCAAAGCCGACGACGTCGAGACTGCCGATCAACCACCGGAGAATCTGAAGCGCGCGGTTGTAATCGGCGACGTACTGAATCACCAGCACACACGCCGAAGCGCAAAGGTTGAGCACTACGCCCGCGAGCAGCAACGCGCCCGGCAACATCACGCCGCCGCTTGCATGGGCCAGTCGATAGACCAGCACGACCGACAACGCCGCGCCGAGAAAAGCGGCCACGAAGATGATCGGCACACCGGCGACGTTGATCCCGAGGCCCAGAGCGATGGCGAGACTCGCACCCAAAGAAGCACCGCCCGAAACACCGAGCGTGAAAGGTTCGGCGAGTGGGTTACGAAACAGTGCCTGCAACGCCGCGCCGACCAACGCGAGCGATGCGCCGACAATCGCGGCCATTAACACGCGTGGCAACCGTAAGCGAAACAATACCGCGCGCGCGATCGGATCGGTTTGCAAACTATGAAAGTCGATCGGTTGGTATCCGACAGCAAGACCAACCAGAATCGAGACCACCAACCCGGCGATTAGGATTAAAACGATCGTCGACAAACGAAGCGACATAGTTCAAAAGTTAGCCACAAAAAGGCACAAGAAGCACAAAAGGCACAAGAAGTAGAAAAGCTGGTTTGTCCATCATTTCTACCTGTTGTGCTTTTTGTGCCTCTTGTGCATTTTTGTGGCTCTTTGTGGCTCACAGTTCAGACCAGATAAACGTACGTTCGCGGCGGCGCTCGGATCGGACGCGGGCGTCGTACACGTCGCTAAGAACGTTCTCGACGAGCACTGTTTCCGGTGCGCCCGCGGCCACGATTCGTCCGCACTTCATCGCAAAGATCAGATCCGCAACGGAGTCGAGCAGCATCAGATCGTGCGTGATCGTGAGCGCGGCGATGCCACGTTCGTCGCTAAGTCGTCGCAGTGCGCGAGCCAGTTGCGTGCGATGCTTCAGATCGAGTGCGCTCGCGGGCTCGTCGAGCAGCATGACGTCCGGCTCCTGGGCCAACGCGCGCGCAACCGTCACGAGCTGGCGTTCACCACCGGACAATTCCGTCACCGGACGATCGGCCAGATGCGCCGCGTCCAAAACATCCAGCGCCGCAAGCGCGATCTGTTTGTCATCATGACTCTCGAAACGGAAGCGGCCACTGTAAGGACTGCGACCGGTCAACACAACTTCCAGCGCAGTGAAGGGAAAGACCGTCGTTGTCGCTTGCGGCACGTAAGCAATTCGTTTCGCGCGTTCGCGCAAAGGTATGGTTGCGAGTGGAACACCGTCGATGAGTACTTGGCCGCTCGAAGGCGTGAGCAGACCGGCCAGCAGGCGTATCAATGTGGACTTTCCTGAACCGTTTGCGCCGATCAATGCGCCGATGGCGCCGCGTGGCAGTGACAACGAAACATCGTTAACGACCGGCGTTGTCGCGTAAGCAAAGCCGACACTTCGCGCTTCAACTATCGCGGCATCAGTTTCAGGGGCCATCGGAGAAAGCCTCCGGATGAATCACGCGAGCGAAGACACGCGCGGTGTGGCCGACAAACTGGCTCGGATGGATCGCCATGTCGTCCCGGATCGGATAGATGCGCTTATTCTGCACCGCGCGGACATCAGACAGTTCCTGCCACACAGCCACCGGATCTTCGCCGAAGTTGCCTTTCGAACTCTGGATCATGTCGATGATCACTTCGGGATTGAGCGACACGGCCGCTTCTTTAGTGATCTTGCCCCAACCGTGTTCGGCCGCGGGCGCGATCGATTCGCCGCCGGCAATCGTGATGAGTTCGTCGAGATAACTGCCGCGTGTGGCCGTGTACAACTCGCGAATCGTACCCGGCACGCGATCGACCACACACAGCACTTTGAACGTTTGCCGATCACTCACTGCCTTGCGAACTGTGTCGATCTCGGATTTCGTCCTGCTTAACAACTCCGTGGCCTCTCGTTCGTGTCCACTGACCTTGCCGATCTCGTCGATGGCTTTGTAAACATCCGCCAGTGTGTTGCTTTCGAGGAAGAGCGAACGAATGCCGAGTTCGGTCAGCTTGTCCTGCAAGAACGGACTTTGTGCTTTCACTCCAATCACGAGATCAGGCTTGAGCGCGGTGAGTTGTTCGAGATTCGTCTTCTCCCAACCATTCACGCGCGGCTTGTTTTTGACGTCCTCGGGATAACTACAAAACTGCGACACCGCCACAACCTGCGGCCACGCGCCAACGCCGTAAAGAATCTCCGTGACGCTCGGACTGATCGAGACGATACGCTGCGGCGCCTGCACCACAGCGTTCCGAGTTTCCGACTTTGGTTGTGTGACGCAACTCGCACAAACAACGGACAGGATGCACAGAATTACCAAGACTGGTTTCGAAAACATCTGGTTCATTCTGCTAGTCCTGATTAAAAGACGAAGCTGGCGCCGGCGCGGCCGGTGCGGCCGGGCGTGCGAAAGCCGCTCTCGAAATACTCGCGGTCAAACAGATTGTCGACGTAGCCAAAGAAACGCAGTTGTCGCTTGTCATCGCCGAGCGGCAACGAATAGCTCGCGCCGAGGTCAGCCTTCGCGAGACCTTTGAACCGATAACCACGGCTCGCAAACGTGACCGGATCGAAGATCGCGCCGAGGTAATTACTCGACGCCGAGAAATCGAAGTTGACCAACAGCCGCCGGCCAATACGCTGCGTGGCGACCAAAGAGAATTGATGATCGGGAATGACCAACGAACGAATCGTGCCCGGTACTTGCGGCGTGCGCTGTTGTGCTTTCGTGAACGTGTAGGCCGCGGTCAGATTCAATGATCTCGTCGGAGTCGCGCGCAGTTCAACTTCGGCGCCACGCGCGATGCCGCCGTTGGTATTCAGATACCCACCAAACCGGCCAAACGGATCGGTCGTGAAGTCGATTAGTCCCGAGAAGTCGAAGATGATCACTTGGCGCAACTGAGTGTAGAAGTACGTCGCTGAGACGCGCACACGATTATTAGCAAGTGTCTGATCGATGCCGGCGTCGAAAGCGATCGTGCGTTCCGGCTCGAGACGCGGATCGCCAAAGATTGAATAACCAAAAAAGCTGTCGAAGGCTGTTCCGAAACGTTCGAAGAGCGACGGCGCCCGGTAACCGTTGCCGACGTGTCCGCGGAGTTTTGTTCCTGAAGAACGGAACGTATACGCAACCGAGCCGTCGCCGGTGTAAGCCGCAGGCGGCGACTGAAACGTGATTCCCGCGTACGGCGCCGATGCCGCGGGAGTGAAACGCGGCTCATTCAACTTGAAAAACTGCGCCCGAAACGCGCCTGCGATTTGCAGTCGATCGTCAAGCAGTCGCAACTGGTCCTGCACAAAAAGCGCGTGGCTTCTTTGCGACACGTCGACGTCCGAGTTGTCAGACGGATTCACCTGAAACGAAGGATTCGTGAAGCTCTCGTGCTCAAACTCATACCCGCCGGTGATGTAGTTAAACTGTCCGGCTTGCACGTCAACGCGTGCGTTGATCGTGTGAATGCGTCCATCGAAATCCGATCGCGTGGTGCCGCCGAAAGGTTGAAAGCCGACGCCGAGTGGTCCATTGATCGAACTGCGGTTTGTCGCAAGGCCCTGATAGCTGATCGTGTAGCCGAAACTCTCCGTTGGACGTTGGTTGAAGATCACTGCGCCGTCGAAGAAGTTCGCTTTACGTAAATTGTCAGGATCATTCGCCGCCGGAACGAACGTGGCGTTGCCGATGTTGAGTTGATCGGATGGCACGCCTGCTTCGAAGCGAAGTTGTTCGGCGGGAGACAGTGGAATCGCTTCGATGATGCCGGTTGGCGGAAGATTGCCGATGCCTTCCGGACTATTGTTCAACTGCAAGCGCGAGTTCGCGGTGTAGATGCGTCCAGTGAGTGTTGCCGTCGGAGTGAGACGAAACAGAATTCGTCCCTGACCGCTGGTCGTGCGGGCTTCGTCATCGTTATCAATGCCACGCGTGACGTTCAGAAAAGAAAACCCGGCGCTGTAAACGACGCGATTGTTGTTCACGCCACCGGCGACGTGCGCCCGCGTACGAAACAGACCGAGATTACCGCCCTCGCCGAGTACGCTGCCGTGAACTGGACCACCGCCTTCGTCAGTTACGACGTTGACCACGCCGCCGACAGCGTTCGAGCCATACAAAGACGATCCCGAACCGCGCAACACTTCCAACCGGCTGACGTCCGTGACGATCAGATCTTCGAGCAGACCGGAAGCGTCGCCTTGCGTTGAAGCTGAATCGCGGAAACGTATGCCGTCGATCAGCACAGCCGTGTCTTCGCTCGGCAGGCCGCGCGTTTTGATCGAAGTGAACGAACCTGGACCACCGAGTTGTTGCACGCGCAGGCCGGGCACGGTGCGCAGTGATTCAGGAATCGCGAACTCGTTTCGTTCTTCAATCTCCTGCGTGTCGACGACGGTTAACGCTTTCGAGACTTCGTCGACAGTTTGCGGTGTGTCTGAAGCAGTGACGACCACGGAACTGCGCAATCCTGACAACTGCAAAGCGATGTCGAGCGTGGCGCTTTGACCGCGCGTTAAGTTGACTGTTTGCGCCGTCGCCAAGGCAAAGCCGCTCGCTTCGGCTTCGACAAGATACTCGCCGGGCGCGAGATGTTTGAAGCTGTACGCGCCGTTTGAATCGGTCGAGGTGACGAGGCTGAAGCTGCGATCGCGGCCGTAGAGCGTTACTGTCGCACCGGCAACGTTTGCGTTTTGAGGATCTTTGACTTGTCCGCTGATGGTTGCGTTGCTGCTGTCAGTTTGCGCTTGTGCTGTCGCGGCGATCGCGACGAGCACTAAAACAAACACCGCGCGCGTGAGTCTTTTCATGGCATTCTCCTGTGCTTCTTAGTGGCACAAAAACAAAACGCCCTCGATCTCCTGTTGGAAGATCGAGGGCGTCTAAAACTCGATGATGTGTCGGTAAGTTGGTGAGCTTCTCGAAGAGTCAGTCAGCCAACTTGCGTTGACGCCACATGCTCTTTCCCGGAGCGTTGGTGGTCGCGTCCGTTTGCAGCAGGCAAGGTTTCCTGACTTCCGGCTCAAACGCGTCGGCTTCACGGCCTTCCCAATCTCTTCATTAGAGATCAGTGACCTGTATCGGAAGCTACGCAATCGCCGGTACACAGTGGCGGGAACCGTCTGGGCATTTCACCCAACTTCCCTTGTCACCCTCATGGGCACCTGCAACGGTTCAGTTCGGCGTTGGAATTCGGCAAAGCGAATGACGACTAACTGAATTGCGATTTAGAAATTATCCAAAGAACGAGCTGTCGTGAGCGCAAACTCTAGTTCCTGGGCCATGCGGCTGTCAAGGCGGGTTGAGTTACTGGTGCGTCGAATTACTGGTGCGTCCCTTAACGCCGAGGGCGTTTGCGGGTTTGAGCATCCTAAACGCCGAAGGCGTTAGCAAGTTTCAGCCCGGGGTTGCTTCAACCCTGGGGAAAAGAAGAGAAAGAAATTCGCAACGCTGAAAGCGTTGGCGAACCGGCGTGCGATCCTCGCCAACGCTTTCAGCGTTGGAAAGCCGTTTTGATGTTGGTTCCCAGGGTTGAAACAACCTTGGGCTGGAATTAGTAAACGCCTTCGGCGTTCAAACTCCAGGCGTGCGAGTGCTTTGGCGTTCAAATCCTGCGGCGTTGAAAGAAGGACGACTATTAGAAAGAGCAATACCTGAGTCCATCCCCCGGACGAGGATGGGACCCTCCGACGCT
>DATELP010000233.1:0-4729 GCA_035276425.1 Pyrinomonadaceae bacterium | reverse complement strand
TCGGCGATCGCCGCGACGTGTTTGATAAGTACAACCAACTGATCGAGAACTTCAATCGCAAGCCTCCGACCAGATCAGCCGATCGCGAGAAAGGCCAACTCTTTGCCGATCAGGCGGGTATGTACGCGTTCGTTGCCGCTGGTTACGAAGCGGCCGCGATGGCCCGATTTTGGGATCGCATCGCCGGCACGCAGGGAAAGAAGGGTAACTGGTTCACCGATCTCTTCGGCACCACTCAGCCGGAACAGAAACGATTGCGCGAGATGGTCAAAGCCGCTGACCTGTTGCCGGCGTCGTGTCGTCAAAAAAGCGCGGCCGGCCAGTCCGAAGCATTTGGTCAATGGCGTTCAAAGGTCATCATCTACAGCGGACTCGGACGCAGAGAGTTACTGCACGGAGTAGTCGCCAAACGACAACTCTCGCCGCCTTTGCTCAGCGAGATCGCGCACCTGCGTTTCAGTCCTGACGGAAATTACGTCCTGGCCCAGGACGACTCGGGCATCAACGTGCTTACACGCGAACCGTTTGCGGCGCTGTTTCGCATCAACACTTACTTTGATACTTACTTCGCGACCTTCAGTCCCGATTCAAAAGAGATCGTTTTCTACACCGACAATCTCCGCGTTGAGCGCTGGAGCATTGCAGAAGCGCGGCAGATCGAGACGAAAGAAATCGTGATGCTGAAAGGTTGTTTGCAGACCTCACTCTCGCCCGATGGAAAACTGCTGGCGTGTTTGGATCCCTCGTTTGAGTTGAGTCTCGTGCGTGTCGAAACAGGAGAGGTGGCGTGGCACAAGAAAGAGTTTTACGCACCCACGTATTATGAGTATCTCGGAATTTTGGCGACGCTGCGTCTGTATAGCGACGATGTTAGTGACGTAGGCATGGGTTTGCTCAACATGAAGTTCTCGCCCGACGGACATTACTTTGCCGCGGGTTATTACGGTCCATTGTATTTAGGAAGAATGTACCGGGGCGAAGTCGCCGAAGTGATCGACACGACTACGCTGACCAGATTGTCGCTGCCGGATTCGATCAAGCGATCGATCGCGAATGGCTTCGCGTTCATCGGCAACGATCGGATCGTGGGTCTCAATCGTGACAACGTGAAGAAGTCGGCGGTAGTGAAGTTTCCTTCCGGTGAACTCGTCACTGAGATCGAACTATGGCGCAAGGGAATGACGGGCGCGACGCAGGGCGACTACCTGTTGATTCGTCCGATTAAAGATTACGCGTTGGGTGTGATGGACCTGAACACGAAGACGATCGCGAAAGTTAACGAGCGTGCGGCGCTCGATATCTACGGTCAGTTTTTCGTAGCGGAAATGCGTAACGGCCAGGTTGGTTTGTATCGCATGGAAAAGAACGAGCTCGTCGGGACGGCGGTTTTGTCGAATGCGACGCTCGGACGTTTGCGCGTCGCGGAAGTCTCACCTGACTTGCAGTGGCTCGCGCTGTCAGGACGTACGCGCGGTGGTGTTTGGAATCTCGGCAAAGGCGAGGGCGTGTTGGCCTTGCGCAATTTTCAGGGCGGTCACGTCAGCGATGATGGTTTCTTCTTTGGCGACTTTCCGAAGACGGATGAAGTCGCACGCAACATCGCCAAGTTCAACTTGAGCAACGGCGAAGCGGTCAGTGGACCAAAGATCGAGACCAATAGTTCTTATCAGTACGGATCGTACCTGTACACAATCAAACCCGCGAAGCCGCCGAAGAACACGGAGTCAGAGGATGAGAAGATCGATCCGAGCCTGTTTCGCCGCAACGTGATCGTCGAGATGTTTGACGCGCGCACGATGCAATCGCTCTGGTCGAAACCATTTCCGAAAGAGGCGCCGCGCGCGTGGATCGCGCCGGACCACGGGACGTTGGCTTTGGTTTGGGACGTCAGCACTGATGCGGCGAAGTCAGAGATCAATGCCGATCCGCGTCTTATGCAACTCCTCGCCAAAATGAAGGAGAAGCAGGGCGACTACTTTCTGAAGATTCTCGACGCGCGGAATGGTAATGAGATCGGTAAGCTGCTGATCGAAACAGGCAAGGGATCGTTTCGCGTTGAGAATATTTTTGCGGCCGGCGACTCCGTGATTATTGCTGATTCGGAGAACCGCGTGCTGGTTTATTCGCTGGCGACGGGCGAACAGAAAGGACGTGTGTTTGGCGGTTATGCAAGTGTTTCGCCGGCCTCGAAACTCCTTTGTGTGGAGAACGAGACCGGCAAAATCGCCGTCTACGATCTTGAGTCGATGGAGAAGCGCGATGAGTTTAGCTTCTCGAGTCCGATCTCGATGTTGCGCTTTAGTCGCGACGGCAGTCGTTTGTTTGTGCTTACGATCGCGCAGACCGTCTACGTTCTCGACGTCTCAACGCTGTCGAAGAAGTAGACTTCTGCCTTTGTGCTTCTTTGCGGCTCAACTGGCGTTGACCAGTTTCGCGTTCAAGTGAATTTCCGTACCGGCGAGCGCTTTGGAAACCGGACAGCCTTCTTTCGCGCCCGTGGCATATTTTTGAAACGCTGCGTCGTCGATGCCGGGAACCTCGGCTTCCGTGTCGAGATCGATCCTGGTGATCGAAAACGCGTCCCCGACTTTCTCGAGTGTCACTCGTGCTTCGGTATGAATGCGTGTCGCGGTGATGCCGTCGCGAGACATCGCCGCGGTCATCGCCATCGTCAAACAACCCGCGTGCGCCGCGCCGATCAACTCTTCCGGATTCGTCGCTGCTTCTTCTTCAAAACGGGACTTGAAAGAATAAGGACCTTCAAACACTCCGCTTCCAAGCTTTAGTCGTCCTGCACCCTCCCTGAGATTTCCTTTCCATTCAGCTTCTGCTTTACGTGTTGGCATAGTTTCCTTTCCTTGGTTCGTTTTTTGACGCCACAAAGAGGCACAAAGGTTTTAGGTATCGCGCTTGTGCTTTTTTGTGGCACAACATCATACGCCAGCGTAGACCAGCTTCGTAAACGACGATGATTCGGTTCGCAAAGCTTCGTCAACAGGAACGTCGTTAACCACGCTTTCGATGATGTCGCACGCCGTTCCGGTTCCATCTTCGTCGCGCACCTGTCCAGCAACGCGTCGGGCGTTTTCTGCATAAGAAGGGTCCTTCAACAACTGCTCTATCTTCGCCATTGCGTTCGCCACGTCATATTGCTTGCGCGGCAGGACTTCCGCGACGCCGAGTTCGAAACAGCGCCGCGCATTGTCGGGTTGGTCGTGGCTGTACGGAACAATTAACATCGGGCGACCCGCGCGCAACGCCTGACCGGTCGTGCCGATTCCTGCTTGATGAACCACAACACTCGCACGCGGCATCACGAGACTGTGCGGTGCGTAATCGAAAACACCGATGCCGTTCGCAAAATCACTTTTCAGATTTGAGCTTTCGCCGACGAGCAGTAATGCCCGCCGGTTGAGTTGTCGTGCGACCTGGATACTCGTGCGGAAAAACTCTTCACCCACGTGAACCGCAGCCGAGCCAAGCGTAAACACGATCGGCGGTTCACCGTTGTCCAGAAATTGGACCAGTTCGCGGTCTACCGGCTTCTCATCTTTTCGATCGTAGAAGGGAAACCCGGTGAGCACACAGTTTGGTGGATAATCGGGTTGTGCTTTGGCGAGCACGCTAGAGAACAGAGCGAGAGTCGCTCCTGGTGAAAACTGTCCTTCAAACATCGGATGCCCGCTCCGCGCAAGACCGAGTTCTCTTCGCAGTTCGCGAACCGGCGCGATCCACGACTCAGTCATGCGTTTCAGCAAACTCATAAAACCGCGCGCGATCGCCGGGTGGACCAGCAACAGTTTTCTGAAGCCGGGAAACTCAGGCGGTGTCGGCGGATCGTAAACCGACGGCAGCGATATCGGCGAAAGCACCGCGGAAAGCCACTTAACGCCGGTAACTTCCGCCACAATCGGTGCGGCCATCGGAATCGCATGCGAGACCAGCAGGTCGGCGCCACCGTCAGCCATGACAGCGTTCAGTGTGTCGTGATAGCTGGCGCGAATATGTGTCGATAACAAGTTGCGCATGACGTAACGTGGACCTTCGCGCAGATCCATGGTGCGCCGAAGCAACTCATCGCTTTCGGGACTTCCGGCCGGCGGTGTGTCGGGGCGCAAGTGATAAAACTTGAGTCCCGCGGCTTCGATCTTCTCGCGATAGAACTCGAGTGTGGCGATCGCCGGACGATGTCCGCGCGCTTGTAGTTCGAGGGCCAGCGCCATGAACGGATGAATGTCGCCGTACGATCCCCACGTGCTGAATACGATTCGTTTACTCATTTATTATTCCTTTGTTGGCTTACATGGATTACGCAAGTTGATAAATGCCGATTCCTTGTTCGCGGCCCTGCACGAGTACGTTGCCCATCGGGATCGCGTCAGTTGAGTCTTCTTCCAACGACTGCCAGACGCTTTCGGAAATGAGCAATTGCGACTGAAATTTCTTGTTCAACTTCTCGATGCGTGACGCGAGATTCACCACGTCGCCGATAACCGTGTATTCCTTCCGCAGCGACGAGCCGATACTTCCCGTCACTGCTTCGCCCGCATGAAGTCCGATCCCGACCGTCGTCGGCAAAACATTTCCCGACGCAACCTCTTCTTCAACACGCGTCAGGATCTCACGTGCTGCCGCAACGCCGTTATGACAATCGACACCTTCCGAAAGCGGCGCGCCAAAGACGGCCATGAAACCATCGCCAAGAAACTTGTTGATGACGCCGTGATGG
>DATELP010000232.1:0-4803 GCA_035276425.1 Pyrinomonadaceae bacterium | reverse complement strand
GTTTGGTACGCGCAGGTGCGGGCGACGGACGTTCCCGAGATTGTCGAAGAGCATCTCGTCAACGGCCGCGTTGTAGAGAGGCTCGCTCTTCTAAAAGTTCCAAGTCAATCCACAGATTCCACAGATTAAGCCTTGGCTTGTTTCTCTGCGTAATCTGTGGATGGTTCTTGTTTCCAACGTAGGACAGGTTTGCGCGCGGCGGCAGCTTCGTCGAGGCGGCCGATACGCGTGTCGTGCGGAGCGTTCAGCACCAACTCCGGATTTTCCACTGCCTCCTGCGCGATCGATCTCATCGCCGCGATAAATTGATCTAGTTCCTGCCTGCCGACTGACTCTGTCGGTTCAATCAACATCGCACCCTGCACGATCAACGGAAAGTAGATCGTCATCGGGTGAAATCCGTAATCGATCAAACGCTTCGCGATGTCGAGCGTGTGTACGCCCTTGCGCGACTGCCGCTTGTCTGTGAAAACCACCTCGTGCATCGGCGGACTATCGAACGGTTTGTCGTAGTCGCTGGTGAGACCGTCCGCGATGTAACGCGCGTTGAGTACGGCGGCTTCAGTTGCTTCACGCAAACCATCGTTGCCGTGCGTCAACGTGTAAGCGAGTGCGCGCAACATCATGCCGTAGTTTCCAAAGAACGCCTTCACGCGCCCGATCGACTTCGGCTCGTTGTGATCGAGACGATATGTGTCGTCGTTTTTGACGATGCGCGGCACGGGCAGAAACGGTTCCAGTTCCTTCGTGCAGCAACATGGACCGCAGCCTGGTCCACCACCGCCGTGTGGCGTCGAAAACGTTTTGTGCAAGTTGAGGTGAATCACGTCCACACCCATGTCGCCCGGACGCGCGACGCCGACGAGCGCGTTCATGTTCGCGCCGTCCATGTAGACGAGTCCGCCAGCTTCGTGAACGATGTCGCAGATCTGTTTGATGTTGCGTTCGAACAGGCCGAGCGTGTTCGGGTTTGTGAGCATCAGGCCAGCGACGTCGCCGTGCGCGCACAGTTCGCGCAAGTGGTCCAGATCGGTCAGACCTTCAGCGGTCGATCTGATCGTCTTCACTGAGAAACCGGACAAGTGAGCCGACGCTGGATTGGTGCCATGCGCTGAGTCAGGGATGAGCATCGTGCGCCTGGCGGAACCGGCGGCGCCGTCGCGCGCATCGAGAAACGCCCGGATGATCATGATACCGGTCATCTCGCCGTGCGCGCCCGCGGCAGGTTGCAGAGAAATTCCCGGCAAGCCGGTGATCTCCGCGAGACATTCCTGAAGTTCGTAAATGACTTGCAGCGCGCCCTGGATGTCTTCTTCGTCGGCCAGCGGGTGTAGATTTGCGAATCCCGCGATGCGCGCGACGCGCTCGTTGAGACGCGAGTTGTACTTCATCGTACACGAGCCCAACGGATACATGCCGACGTCGATCGAGTAGTTCCACGTCGACATGCGGATGAAGTGGCGGACCACGTCAACTTCGCTGACTTCCGGCACGCCTGCGAGATCGTCGTCGCGCTGAAACGCTTTGGGAATCAGATCGTCGACAGATGACTCTTCAACGTCGAGCGCCGGCAGGCGATAACCGATACGCCCTGACTGTGAACGCTCGAAGATGAGTTGCTCGTTGGGACTGATGTGGGTAGTGACTTTTGTGATACCGCTGGTCATAGTTCGCTTAAAGCCGAGACGAGCGAATCGATCTGCTCGCGGGTGTTTGTCTCAGTAACACAAACCAGAAAATCGTTAGCGCGATCGGGCATGAAGCGCGACAGTGCAATCCCGCCTTCAATCGCTTTCTCTTTGGCCAAACGGGAAAGCAACTCGCTCGAAGCAAGCGGCCCGCGCACGACAAACTCGTTGAAGTACGGGCCGGTGAAGGGAAGTGAAAATCCTTTCACTGCCGCGATGCGCTTTGCAGTGTATGCAGCCTTTTGGAGGCATTGATGCGCTGCTTCCTGAATGCCGCGTTTGCCCATCGCTTCCATGTAGACGGTTGCCGCGAGCGCGATCAGGCCTTCGTTGGTGCAAATGTTCGACGTGGCCTTTTCGCGGCGAATGTGCTGTTCGCGCGTGGCCAGCGTGAGCACGAAGCCGCGGCGTCCTTTCTTATCGTAAGCCTCGCCCACGAGTCGTCCGGGAATCTGACGCGCGTACTTGTCGCGCGTGGCAAACAGACCGACGTATGGACCACCGAACGAAAGCGGCACGCCGAACGACTGACCTTCCGCGACGACGATGTCCGCGCCGCACGCGCCCGGCGACTGCAACAGTCCCAAAGACATCGCTTCCGTAATTGCGACGACGAGCAAAGCTCCTTTCGCGTGAGCAGCGTCTGCGAGTGCTTTGAGATCTTCGATGCAGCCGAAGAAGTTTGGCGACTGGACCACGAGCGCCGCGGTTTTGTCGTCGATTGCTTCGGCAAGTGCTGCTGCGGATTGACCGGTCTTTTCGTCGAAGTTCGCGAGTTCGAGATCGATGCCCGCGTGTTGTACGTAAGTCTTCACGACCTCGAGATATTGCGGATGGACCGCAGCGGAAGCGATCACTTTCGAACGTCGCGTGATGCGTTCGGCCATCAACACTGCTTCGGCCAGCGCGGTCGAACCGTCGTACATCGACGCGTTCGCCAAATCCATTCCGGTCAATTGGCAAACCAGTGTTTGAAACTCGAAGATGGTTTGCAGCGTGCCTTGCGAGATTTCGGGTTGGTACGGAGTGTAAGCGGTGAAGAACTCGGAACGCGAGATGATGTGATCGACGATGGTCGGAATGTAATGTGAATACGCGCCGCCGCCGAGAAAACTGATGCGTTGCGCGGCCGCGTTCCGCCGGCCCAAACGGTCAAACTTATCGAGTAGCTCTATTTCCGAAAGAGCAGCGGGAGTGTTTAGCGGCCGCTGTAGTCGTAACTCTTGTGGGATTGAGTCAAACAGTTGCTCAGCGGACTTGAGTCCGATTGCCTCGAGCATCTCCGTGCGCTCTTCCGGCGAGTTAGGAATGTAGCGCAAGTTATTCGCTCTCAGCTTTCGTAAAATCTTCGTACTCGGCGGCGGTCAAAAGACTGTCGACGTCGCCGGGGTTCGCCATTTTCAAGCGGATCATCCAGCCTTCGCCGTATGGATCGGAGTTAACTTTTTCCGGCTCGTCTGCCAGCGACTCGTTGATTTTCACGATCGAGCCACCGATTGGAGTGAAAACTTCCGACACGGCCTTCACCGATTCGACAGAACCGAAAGGTTCATTTGCCGCAAACTCCTCGCCCGACTTTGGCAACTCAACGTACACTACGTCGCCCAGTGAGTTTTGGGCATAGTCAGTGATGCCGATGATGGCCTGATCGCCATCGACCCTGACCCACTCGTGGTCCTTGCTGTAGTGTAAGTCTTCTGGAACGTTCGCCATGGTTCCTCCAGCTATTTTGGTTTCTTCTACTTCGCGCGTTTATAAAACGGCGCCTTCACTAATTGCGCGCGTACGAGTCGGCCTCGCACGTCGACTTCGATCTCCTGGCCCACGTTTGCGTACTCAGTCGGCACGTAGGCAAGCCCGATGTTCTTCTTCAAATATGGTGCGGGACTACCGGATGTGACCTGGCCAACGCGTTGTCCGTCGATCACAACGTCCTGATGATCGCGCGCGATGCCGCGATCGGTAACTTCGAAGCCGACCAGTTTGCGCTTCACGCCGTCGGCTTTTTGTTGGGCCAACGCTTCACGGCCGGTGAAGTCACCTTTGTCGAGTTTGCAGATCCAACCGAGATTCGCTTCGTACAGCGTAGTGGTTTCGTCGATATCGTTTCCGTATAAAGCCATGCCGGCTTCGAGACGCAGCGTGTTTCGCGCCGCGAGGCCGCAGGGCAGTATGCCTTCTGGAGTGCCGAAGTTTCCGGTGTCGAGAAACTTGGACCAGAGTTGTTCGGCGTGTTCGGGCGCCGCGTAGACTTCGAAACCGTCTTCGCCGGTGTAGCCGGTCCGCGAGACGATGCTTTGGACGCCATCAACCGTGCCGTTGGTGAAGTGGTAATACTTGATTTCGGAAAGCGGGAGATCGGTCAGTTTTTGCAGAATCGTGATCGCATCGGGACCCTGGAGAGCGATTTGGCAGTATTCGGAGCTCGCGTTTTTCAGTTCGACGTTTTCACCTGCCTGATGCGAACTGATCCACTCCCAGTCTTTGTCGGTAGTGCTGGCGTTTACGACCAGCAACAGATGATCGCCGCTTAGACGATAAACGAGCAGGTCGTCGATGACCGTGCCTTTTTCGGTGGTTAACGCACTGTACTGCGCCTGGCCGTCGACCAGTTTGGTTACGTCGTTCGAGGTCAGACGATTCACAAACGCGATCGCGTCGGGGCCCTTGACGTCGATCTCGCCCATGTGCGAGACGTCGAAGAGGCCGGCGTGCGTTCGGGTGCGCAGGTGTTCTTCGATCGTGCCGGCGGGATATTGAACGGGCATATCCCAGCCGCCGAAATCGACCATGCGGCCGCCCATTTGGCGGTGCGCGTTATTAAGAGGTGTCTGTTTTAGTTGCGGCGCCGTTGCAGTCAAGTTACTCACCACGCGCGACTCATTCGCGAGTCTCACGCTGTTTTGATCATAGATAACAGGTGAAGCCGCAAGCTAGCATGCGCAGTGCGGTGCGTCAAGCGAGGGACGGATTACGTGTAGGTAGCAAATGATATGTCCGGTCTGATTAGCAAATGAAGTGTCCGCTTTCGGCGGTGTAGGGTTGGTGCTTTTTGTGGAGGCACATGGAGCACTACTCAGCAACCGCAGTGGAGCGGGCGATGAAAGTACACGAA
>DATELP010000231.1:0-11892 GCA_035276425.1 Pyrinomonadaceae bacterium | reverse complement strand
GCCAGTTCCGTTACGGTAGGTTCCACAAACCCCTTAAGGAGACTTCATCATGAGCAAGGCCCGATTCTTCGTGAACTTAATGGCGCTTTTTGTCTTGACCCTCGGTATTCATGCTGTAGCTAACGCCCAAGCTACACGCACCTGGGTTTCCGGCGTCGGCGACGACGCAAATCCGTGCAGCCGTACGGCTCCCTGCAAAACTTTTGCTGGAGCAATTTCGAAAACGGCCCCCGGTGGTGAAATCTCAGTCCTCGATCAAGGCAGCTTTGGCGCCCTCACGATTACCAAGGCCCTCACCATTAACGGCGACGGCGTACTCGCCGCAATTCTGAACTCAGGCACAAACGGTATTATCGTCAACGCAGGCGTAAACGACATCGTCTATATCCGCAACATTTCAATCAATGGTGCTGGCACCGGCCTCAATGGAATCCGTTATGTCGCTGGTAAAGCCCTGCACGTTGAGAACGTCAATATATATGGCCAGGGCAGCACCGTTGCCGGAAACGGTAACGGAATCATTGCCACTCTTACCGCCAGTGGCCTTCTGTTCGTGAAGGACACCAACATCAAGAATTGCGGTATCACGGGAATCACTGCTCAAACTTCCAGCGGTTTCCTCGGCGGTTCGCTCGACCACATCCGGCTCGAAGGTTTGCCCACTGGTCTATTGGTCGGCAACAACGCCTTCGTCAGCGTCCGCGATTCAGTAATCAATTTCAACACCACGGCCGGCGTCAGTATCACCGGCAGCGGCACGCCGACCGGCAGTTTTGACAACTGCATGATCAACAACAACCCGACCGGCATCACCGTCGGAGCAACCGGCATTATGAATCTTTCGAGTTCGGTACTCGAAAGCAACACCACCGCGATTTCCAGCGCGGCGCCGCAAGCCAACCTGCGCTCCTCCGGGAACAATCGACTTCTCGGCAATACAAGCGACGGAGCGACGTTGACCGTCATTCTGCAAAAGTAGGTCTTCGGAGACTGATACCTCAGGTGAAAGGACCGACATGATGACAACCCGAAAGTTACTCTCGGTTGGCGCGGTGCTGGTCATCTGTCTCGCGATCTTAACCTCGGTTTCGAGCTCGAGTTCGATGAGTTCAACTCCGGAAGGCCGAAATCCTGCGGCGGTTCCAAAGACCGCGGCAGTGCCGCAGAAAGATCGTTCAGCACAGACAGCACACAATGAAGTGACGGGTAAAAACAGTTTCCTCCGGAGTCTTATGCAACCGGTTGGTCTACCCGGCACAAAACTCTTCAGCCTCCTCGCTCCGCAAGCAGCAGGACCGGAAACAATCGCTACCTTTGCCGAAGATTGCACGACACCGAAAACCGACTTTGATTTCGGTGAGACGATCTGCGCGAAAGTGACGAATGTTCCGGCGGGCGCGAACGAGCGATTGATTTGGGGCCACACTGATGGCTTCCTGGCTCGCGAAACCTTCATCAACGGCACGAGTCTGACCGATTCGTTGTTGTTGACGCCGACTTCGATTCTCGGCGGTGAAACGGTAAATAACCGTGGCACGTGGAGAATTCGCACCGTCAATACCGACGGCGAGCCAGTCGTCGAAACATTCTTTACGATTCACGATCCCGACATTCTGACCGGCGATCTCGCTGTCTACAAATTCCTTGATAGCGGCGAGAGCAAGGTCAACGAAAACACCGACGTTAGCTTCACGATCAGCGTCACGAATTTTGGTCCTGACGATGCGAGCAACGTTTCACTGGCAGATTTCACGCCTTCTGCAACGACGTTCGTTTCGTTGGCGCAAACTTCGGGTCCGGCATTTACCTGCACGGATTCGAACTGCACGATCGCTTCGTTGGCGAGAGGCGCGCGCGCGAATTTCACCGCCGTCTATCACACCAACGGTGTGGCGTCGGAAACTCCGACCAGCTACTCCGCGACGATTTCCGGCGACACCGCGGAGTTGCGTCCGGCTGACAACACGGCATCAGGCGAGTTCAGTATCGTCGTGGCCGGCGCGCCACAAGCCTGTACGCTCAGTTGTCCGGACAACGTCAACGCCACTGCGAACACAACCGTCAATGGCGAACGCGGCGCAGTCGTTACGTTTGACGCAGCGAGTCCCGACGGAGACTGCGGCACTATCACCGCTACGCCTGCTTCGGGTTCGTTCTTCCCGGTCGGCACAACTACCGTGACGGTCAATTCCGGAACCGGCGGCGCAAGCTGTAGTTTCACCGTCACCGTAAATGACACCGGGTTTGACCCGCCGACGATTAGTTGTCCCGCCAGTGTTGAAGTGAATGCCGGACCAAGTTGCGAAGCTGTCGTTACCGTCGGTAATCCGACGACGACGGGAACTAACGTGACTACGGTTGGCACGCGCAGCGACGGCAAGTCGCTCTACACGTGCGACGAAAACGGCGACAACTGCACGCGCAAAACGACTGACGATCCGTTCTCGGCCGGTATCACGACGATCACCTGGACCGCTTATTCGCATAGCAGTCCGGGACCGTTTGCCACCGCCGAAGACGAAGAGGCCGCGCGCACTGGCAGTGCATCGTGTACGCAGGTCATTACCGTCAACGACGTGACGCCGCCGACGATTTCCGTCTCGCCACGCACGATCGCGGCTGACGCGAATTGCATGGCTGTCATTCCTGACTTCACGGCCACGGCGCAGGTTTCCGATAACTGCGCGTGTTCGGCTTCGGATAACAGTGAAAGCTGCGCGGACGCTCATCCGATCACAGTGACCCAGAGCCCGGCTCCGGGAACGCCAGTCGGACTCGGTACGCACACGATCACTTTGTCCGCGAACGACGGGTCGAGCAATAACGGCGGCGCCGGCAACACCACGACAGTGACGACAACTTTGACCGTCGCGGATCAAACCGATCCGGTCATTAGTTGTCCGACCGACATCGTGGTCTTTCTGCCGCTGAACAGCTCCGCCGTTTCAATGCCGGTTAATTACCCGGCGGCGACGGCTTCGGATAACTGTTCGACGCCGACCATCACCTACAGTCACCCATCCGGATCGACCTTCCCGGTCGGAACTACGAAAGTCACTGTTACAGCGACTGACGCAGCCGGAAATGACAGTACGTGCGAATTCAATGTTTCTGTGCGCTACAACTTCAGCGGTTTCTTCAACCCGGTTAACAATCCACCGACTTTGAACTCGGTGAATGCGGGCCGGGCGATTCCGGTGAAGTTCAGCCTCAGCGGCAACAAGGGTCTGAATATCTTTGCTGCCGGTAATCCATACACCGTGTCGCTTAATTGCAGCACGAATGATCCGGGCGTTGACGTGACGGAAACCCTCACGGCCGGTGGAAGCAGCCTGAGTTTTGGCGGCGACCAATACAACTACGTCTGGAAAACCGAGGGTTCGTGGGCTGGGACGTGTCGTCAGCTTGTCATTACGCTGAACGACGGGACTGTTCACACCGCGAACTTCAAATTCAAATAGGGAGAGCCTAACTGGACCAGCAGCACAAACAAACGACAAGTTTGGGCTGCTGGTCTTAAACCTCAAACAAGGGTTTGCTGGTCGATAAGACTCCCCCACACCCTTCAACCACTAAAGGAGAGATTCGAAATGATTAAGTTTTACCCCACCATCAAGGCGTTGTTAGTGACCTCTTTCATCCTCGCCCTGGCGACGGCCGCCCAAGCCCAGGCAACCCGCACTTGGGTATCCGGTGTTGGCGACGACGTAAATCCGTGCAGCCGCACCGCTCCCTGCAAAACGTTCGCGGGCGCGATCTCAAAGACCGCCAAGGATGGAGAAATCAGCGTGCTTGATCCCGGTGGCTATGGTGCAGTCACGATCACCAAGTCGATCTACATCAACGGCACCCACGGCGCTGGATACGGTTCGATCGTTGCCTCGTTGGTCAACGGCATCATCATCAACATCACGGATGTGAACGACGTGCGGAAAGCCGTTCGTCTCCGGGCCCTCGACATCAACGGCGCTTCGACCGGCATCAACGGCATCAGCCTTCTGGCCGCGACTAACGTATTTGTCGAAGACTGTGTGATCGACGGTTTCACCGGCAACGGAACCACTTCCGGCATCGGCATCAGAATGGCGCTGACGGCAACGAGCGGTAACTTGTTTGTGAGCGACACGATGATTCACAAGACCGTCACGGGTATCAGAGCCACGACCACGTCCGGATTCGCGGTGGCCAGCGTCCGTAACTGCAACATCGAAAACAACACGACCGGTGTGGAAGCTTCGACGAACGGTTTCGTAACCGTCGCGGATAGCCGCATTGCCTCAAATTCCGGCAGCGGTCTCACGGCTAGCGTCTCGGGTGCTCAGTTGAATGCCAGAGACAACGTCATCAATAACAACGGAACCGGAATTAATGCTGCGGCTGGATCATCGGTGCGCGCGATGAGCAACCTGTTGCTGAACAACACGACTGGTTTCGGTGGCACGACCTCCGTCATCTCGTCGGACGGCCAGAACAGGAACGCGGGTAACGCCACTCCGGGTACGCCTACCGGCCCTGGCATCACTGTTCACTAATCCCAAGGTCTGGGTTTAGTTACCGATTCCCCGCATGCCCTCGTCCGGGCGTGCGGGGAATTTTCTTTAACCCGTATAATCCGTGGCGCTGTACACTCTAACGGAATGAAGCCGATCATCAGGGCGACCAACGTTGCCAAGCAGTATCAACTCGGTTCCAGCCATAATTCATTCGTCACCCTTCGCGATACATTGTCGGAAGCGGTGCGCGCGCCGTTGAAACGGTTCCGGTCTAATCAAACCGCCGAAACGATCATGGCGCTGCGCGACGTTACTTTCGACGTCGCGGCGGGTGAAGTGCTCGGCATCATCGGTCGTAACGGCGCGGGCAAATCGACGTTACTGAAAATACTGGCGCGGATTACTGAACCAACGTCGGGCCGGATCGATCTTTACGGACGCGTGGTGAGTCTGCTGGAAGTCGGCACGGGTTTTCATCCCGAGTTAACAGGACAGGAAAATATCTACCTGAACGGTGCGATCATGGGCATGTCGCGCGCGGAGATGCGGCGCAAGTTTGATGAGATCGTCGCGTTTTCCGAGATCGACGAGTTTATCGACACGCCGGTCAAACGCTATTCGAGCGGCATGTATTTGCGGTTGGCGTTTGCGGTGGCGGCGCATCTGGATCCGGAGATTTTGCTGGTTGACGAAGTGCTGGCTGTGGGCGACGCGCGGTTTCAACGCAAGTGTTTGGACAAGATGGAAAACGTTCATCAGTCAGGCCGGACCGTGGTGTTTGTGTCGCACAACATGCCGGCTGTGACGCGGCTTTGCCCGCGAACGATTCTGCTGGAGAATGGGACCATCGCGTTTGATGGACCATCGCACGAAGCGGTGGGGATTTATCTCGGTTCCGGCAGCAGCACTAACGCCGCGCGAGAATTTGAGAACATCACGGAAGCGCCCGGGAACGAGATCGTGCGGCTCGCGGCAGTGCGTGTTCGTTCTGAAGATGGTCAACTCTGCGAGACGATCGACATTCGCTCGTCGGTCGGCGTCGAGATGGAGTTTGAAGTGCTTGAAGGCGGTCACGTGTTAGCGCCGACGTTTCAGTTCATCAACCTCGAAGGCGTTTGTGTTTTCACTGCGATAGATCACGACAGTGAATGGCTGCGGCGACCGCGTCCGGCGGGCAGATTTGTAACGACCGCGTGGGTGCCGGGTAATTTTTTGTCCGAAGGAACGCTGATCGTCGGCGCGTCAATCGCGACGTTTGAACCCGCGCGGGTGCATTTCCGCGAACGTGATATTGTGGCATTTCACGTGGTCGATAGTTTGGAAGGAAACGCCGCGCGCGGCGACTACGCTGGACCAATGCCGGGAATCGTGCGTCCGATGTTGAGTTGGACGTCGCAGTTCGTTTCACGAGAGCTTAGTAACAGGAGCCTGTGAGAATTCAGCAACCCGTTTTGAGTTCAAGCTTTAGCTTGTCTGTCTAAGACAGCCTAAAGGCTGAACTCAAAACGGGTACTCAAAAGGCGCCGTGAGAACTCATATCATGAAGGTTGTGATTCTGGCCGGTGGACTCGGAACGCGTCTGACCGAAGAAACAGAGCTCAAGCCGAAACCGATGGTCGAGATCGGCGGGCGTCCGATTCTCTGGCACATCATGAAGCACTATGCGCATCACGACATGAAAGAATTTTTCATCGCGCTTGGTTATCGGGGCGAGATCGTGAAGCGCTTCTTTATTGATTATTGTTCGTTGAGCGGAAGTATGACGGTCGATCTCTCGCAGGGCGTCGTTAATAATCACCAGAACGACTGTGAAGACTGGCTGGTCCACCTGCAAGATACCGGGATTGATACAAATACCGGCGGGCGTGTGAAACGTTTGCAGTCGTTGTTGTCGGATGCGACGTTCATGCTGACGTACGGCGACGGCGTCAGCAACGTCGATCTGCTCAAGCTGCTGGCGTTTCATCGCGAACACGGACGCATCGCGACGGTGACCGCCGTCAGGCCGCCCGCGCGTTTTGGCGGTTTGATCTTCGACGGTGATCTGGTGACGGAGTTTACCGAGAAGCCGCAGATCGGCGAGGGTTGGATTAATGGCGGGTTCATGGTTTTCGAGCCAGCCGTGTTTGATTACCTTGATGGCGATGAGAGTAGTCTCGAAGCGGACGCGCTGGAGAAACTGGCGGCGGACAAACAACTCGTCGCGTTTCGACATGAAGATTTCTGGCAGTGCATGGACACGATGCGTGAAGTGAGATTGCTGGAGAGTCTGTGGCGCACTAGCGCGCCCTGGAAGACATGGTAGACACGATTAACAAGGTTAACAGGATTTCATCTTGTTAATTCTGTAATCATGTCTGAGTAAGTGTATGGGAATTGACTCACAATTCTGGCGGGACCGGCCGACGCTTGTCACTGGCGCAACTGGTCTGCTTGGCGGATGGCTGGTGCGGCAACTGCTCGCGGCTGAAGCCGATGTGGTTTGTGTGGTGCGTGATTGGGTGCCGCAGAGTGAGTTTGTGCGCGCAGGTCTCAGGGATCGTGTGAAGGTCGTGAATGGCGACGTGCGGAGTCAATCCTTACTCGAACGCGTGCTCGGCGAATACGAGATCGACACGGTGATCCACCTCGCCGCCCAAACCATCGTCGGTATCGCGAATCGAAATCCCGTCTCGACTTTCAAGACAAACATCGCGGGCACGTGGTCGCTGCTCGAAGCGTGCCGTCGCAGTCCAACAGTCAAACAGATCGTCGTGGCGTCGTCAGACAAAGCATATGGCGAACACAAACAGCTTCCGTACGCTGAAGACGCGCCGCTGATGGGCCGTCATCCTTACGACGTGAGTAAGTCATGCGCGGATCTGATCGCGCAGTCGTATGCCGCGACTTACGGCTTGCCGGTCGCGATCACGCGTTGCGGTAATTTTTACGGCGGCGGCGATCTCAACTGGAACCGGATCGTGCCCGGCACGGTTCGTTCGGTGCTGCGCGGACAGCGTCCGGTGATTCGTTCCGACGGGAAGTTTGTGCGTGACTATATTTATGTCGAGGATGGTGCTGCCGCTAACATGCTGTTGGCCCAGCAACTCTCGGTCAACAATTCACTTGCCGGTCAAGCCTTCAACTTCTCAAATGAAACCCAGGTTACTGTGTCGCAGCTTGTCGATCGCATTCTCAAGTTAATGAACTCTGACCTTCAACCCGACGTGCGTAACGAAGCAACGAACGAGATTCGCGAACAATACTTGAGTGCTCGCAAAGCGCGCGAGGTCCTCGGCTGGACCCCGCTCTTCACGCTGGACGAAGGTCTAAGCCGCACGCTTGATTGGTACAAGGAATTTTTGGGAGCAGGGATTTGATGATCGCGAACCAGCCGGCCGCCTGCCGGTCATGCGGGTACACAGAACTGCAAAACGTCCTTTCCCTCGGCCGCACGCCGCTCGCGAACGCCCTCTTAACCACTGAACAACTCAGCGAACCGGAAGCGACCTACCCACTCGAACTCGTGTTCTGTCCACGTTGCTCGCTCGTGCAGATCACCGAAACAGTGCCGCCGGAAAAACTCTTTCGCGACTACGTTTACTTCTCCTCATTTTCCGACACGATGCTCCGTCACGCCGAGAATCTATCCGCATCTTTAATCGGCTCTAAACATCTCGAAGCCGAAAGCCTCGTCATCGAAGTCGCCAGCAACGACGGCTATCTCCTCCAGTATTACAAACGCGCGGGCGTGCCGGTGCTCGGTATCGAACCCGCAACCAACATCGCTCAGGTCGCCCAGCAAAAAGGCATTCCAACCGTCTGTGATTTTTTCAGCGACGACCTGGCTGTGCGGCTAACGGGGGAGGGATATAAAGCAGATGTGATTCACGCCCACAACGTATTAGCGCACGTTCCCGATCTGAACGGATTCGTGCGTGGACTGCGTCACTTATTAAAGCAAGACGGCGTGATCGTGGTTGAGCTGCCTTACGTGAAGGACATGATCGACCGCTGCGAGTTTGATACTGTCTATCACGAGCACTTGAGCTACTTCTCGTTAACCGCGCTCGATCGGTTGTTCACGCGAAACGGTCTGACAATCCAAAACGTCGAGCGGCTGCCGATACACGGCGGAACGTTGCGTGTTTACGCCGGTCACGATTCAAACCAGGACGAATCCGTGGTCCAACTGCTGCACGACGAAAAAGAAGCAGGCCTCGGCGAATTAGATTTTTATAGCGACTTCGGTTCGAAGGTCGAGCGCTTGCGTGACGAACTCATTAAACTCTTGCGCGATCTGAAATCGCAGGACAAACGAATCGCCGTTTACGGCGCTTCAGCGAAAGGAACTACGCTCTTAAACTACTGCGGCCTCGGCGTCGAGACACTCGATTACGTCGTCGATCGCAGTTCAGTTAAGCAGGGCCGCTACACACCCGGCACGCACCTGAAAATCCACGGGCCGGAAAAGCTGCTCGCGGACATGCCGGACTATGTGTTGTTGCTGACCTGGAATTTTGCGGACGAGATTCTCGAACAGCAGTCGGAATATCGCAAACGAGGCGGACGCTTTATAGTGCCGGTTCCTCAAGTGAGAGTTCTGTAACGCCACAAAGAAGCACAAAAACTATCGCAAAGATGATCATTTTCAAAGAAACGAAACTCAAAGGCGCGTTTGTGATCGAACCCGAGAAGTTTGAAGACATGCGCGGTTTTTTCGCGCGCAGTTTTTCGCGGCAGGAGTTTTCTGACCACGGTCTAAGCGGCGATCTTGTCGAGGCCGGAATATCCTTTAATCTGCGTAAGCACACGGTTCGCGGCATGCACTTTCAAACGGCCCCAAACGAACAAGCGAAACTCGTGCGCTGCACGCGTGGCGCGATCTTCGACGTGCTGATCGATTTACGCGAAGGCTCGCCCACTTACAAACAGTGGTTCGCACAGGAGCTGACCGCACAAAACCGATTGATGCTTTACATTCCCGAAGGCTGCGCTCACGGGTTTCAAACACTCGAAGATGAAACCGAGGTCTTTTATCACCTGTCGCACGGCTACGCTCCGAAGAGCGAAAGCGGCGTCCGCTGGAACGATCCGGCGTTTGGGATCGCGTGGCCGGTGACTGATAACGTGATCATGAACGATCGCGATCGCAACTATCCGGATTTTGCCCTTTAGAACGAATGAAGATACCCGTTTTTAAACCGCTGATCGAAACGGAAGAGATCGAAGCGAGCCGCAGCGCGCTCGAACTGGGCTGGCTTGGTATGGGCAGCTACGTCGGCGAGTTTGAGCAGAAACTCAAAGAATACTTCGGCGCGGACGACCGGTACGTTGCGGCGGTCAGCACCGGGCACGCGGCGATTCATCTCGGATTGATGGCGATGGGTGTGGGCGCGGGCGACGAGGTGATCACGCCGTCGTTTAATAACGCCGCGGATTTCCAGGCCATCATCGCGACCGGCGCCGCGCCTGTCTTTTGCGATATCGAGGACGACACGCTTTGTATCGATCTCAACAAAGCCGAGGAACTCGTTTCGCCGCGCACGAAAGCGATCATCGTGATGGACTACGATTGCGTGCTTTGCGATCACGATCGTGTCGCGGAATTTGCGCGCGTGCATGGTCTGAGGGTGTTGCACGACGCGGCGCATTCGTTTGGTTCGAAATACAAGGGCCGTCCGATTGGCAGTTTTTCCGACGTCGCGACGTTCAGCTTCGATCCGGTTAAGACGATCACGTGCATCGACGGTGGCGCGCTTGTGTTGCGCACTGAAGAGGAACTCGCGCGTGTTCAGGAGATGCGGTTGATTGGCATGACGCAACCGGCGAAGGTGATGTACACCAACGAGCGTGCGTGGACTTACGACATGCGGGCGCTCGGGTTTCGCTATCACATGGCAAACATGCACGCGGCAATCGGCCTGGCTCAACTCGCGAAGATCGACGCGATTGCGGAGAGTCGCAATTCCGCGTGCCGTTATTACAACGAACAGTTGCGTGACGTCGCGGAGGTGAAAGTTCCGCAAACGGATTTCCACGACATCACGCCGTTTCTTTACTACATCCGCGTGCCCGGCGATCGGCGCGACGCGCTGCGTACATACCTGCGCGAACGAGATATCGACACCGGCATCCATTGGCAACCGGGTCACTGGTTCACATTATTTAAGGACTGCCGCCGCGGCGATCTCTCCGTCAGCGATCGCGTGGGGAACGAAGTGTTGTCGCTGCCACTGCATTCGATGATGACGACCGACACGCTCGATCGCGTGGTCGCGGGCGTGCGAGATTTCTTTGCCACAGATAAACACGGATGAGCACGGATCATTTTTCGATTTTGGTTGGCGATCCGGGTGAGGCTGTTTTACGTACCGCGACGACGGCCAACGATGTTCGTCTTCTCACTGAATGGCGCAATCGCTTTGTGAGATCTTTTCTGACTGAGTTTGAAGCGACGGAGGAGCGAACCGAAGCGTGGCTGACGGAGGTCGTCGGGCCAGATCCGACGCGCTTCCTGTTCATGCTCGACGATGTTCACGGCCGCACGATCGGTTATCTCGGGCTCGCGTTCATCGACTGGCAAGAACGCACGGGCGAAGCGGACGCGATTGTTCGCGGCATCGACGAACTCCCGGGCATCATGACGAAAGCGTTGCTCGCGTTGCTTCGCTGGGCGCATCGTGATCTCGGATTGACGAAGGCTTTGAGCGTGCGCGTGCGTTCGGATAATCCGGCGGTTAATTTCTATTTGAAGCTCGGCGCGGAAACGCGACGCGTGCCGTTGCGTGAGATCAAAGAACCGGATATGACGCGTTGGGTTGAAGACGAGTCGTTTACGGGAAGTTCAGTCCAGTTGGTTCATATAAGGTTTCATCGGCATTTGTATGAGTAACGATCCATCAGCCGCAGAGCTGTATCTCGACCTGCTGAAGAAGTGCCTCACGCGCTCGATCTTCGGCGAAAAGTATCGCTCGCTGCCCGCGGACAACAACAACTTAGTCCTCAAAACGGTGGGCAAGTGGCTCGCGAATCAGGACCTGCAAATCGTTCGCGCCGCGAAGTTCGATCAACGCGCGCGCGAAGAGGGCCTCGACTGGCCGGAAGAAGGCGAGACGATGATCGGTCTCAAACGTTTGCAGAACCTCCAGGACTGCATCACCGACGTGGTCCAACAGAATGTTCCCGGCGATCTGATCGAAACCGGCGTGTGGCGCGGTGGCGCCGCGATCTTCATGCGTGCGGTTTTGAAAGCGCTGGGCGACAAGGACCGAACCGTTTGGCTCGCGGATTCTTTCGAAGGGTTGCCGCCGCCTTCACCCGATCTTTATCCCGCTGACAAAGGCGCTGACTTCCATCTGTCAAACGATGTTCTCGGCGTGTCGTTGGAAAACGTGAAGGCAAACTTCGCGCGTTACGA